>NZ_CP022353.1:2785000-3017468 GCF_002216685.1 Vibrio tarriae
CAGGCGCAAGCATAGAAACGCTAAATAGAGCGAGCAAAAGCCCGACAATACGGATAATTGAACGAAATTGCATTATGGTTTGAGCTGACTCGCTAATTCTGACTATGTTGTGGTGAGCGACTCACCTGTATTTTCGCGCCACTTTTATTGATCAAGGCTTGTGTGAAAGCATCTGATTGCAATGCCTCTAATTCCACCACCATTTCGACTTGTTCATTATAGTGAGCCTCCATTTCCGTCGCAGAAAATTGCGCCATTATGGAATGGAGTAATGGAATCATGGCGTAGTCTAGCGTCAGGTGCACAGATGTGGTGATTTTTTTTCTCAATAGTTTGAAGTCGCTTGAGCGCTTGTTGCACACCGCCACCATACGCTTTCACTAAGCCACCGGTTCCCAATAGAACACCGCCATAATAACGGGTCACTACCGCCGTAATTTCGCCGATATGAGACCCTGTGAGCTGAGCCAAGATGGGTTTTCCCGCAGTACCGGATGGCTCACCATCATCACTCAATCCCCACAGCATGGAGTTTTCAGGTCGCCCAGCCACAAACGCCCAGCAGTTGTGTCTCGCATCCGCATGACGCTGCTTAATCTCATCAACAAACGCTTTGGCACTGGCAAGATCTGGCGTATGTGCCAAATAGGTAATAAACAGACTCTTTTTAATCTCTTCTTCAAACCGAACAGAAGCCATGGGAATGAGGTAGGGATGAAGATTCATAACTCAGGTCTCAATAAAAAAGGCGCCCAGTGTAACACGGCCTCACCATAAGCTCGACTCGACTTAACGCACAATGTTAAACACTTGTTTAAAAAATGTATTGAAATTAGCTAATCTCAGGTTCAAACTTAGGCAACTGGTCAAACCAGAACATAAAAATGACAACCGCTCTCTCACACAATCACTGATTGTATGTCACGGAGATAGACAATGATTTACCAAGCCAAAACCCTACAGGTAAAGCAACTCGCTAATGGAATTGCCGAGCTCTCTTTCTGTGCTCCTGCTTCCGTTAACAAACTGGATTTACACACACTGGAATCCCTCGATAAAGCGTTAGATGCGCTCGCTGCCGATTCCAGTGTCAAAGGCCTCCTACTCAGCTCAGATAAAGAGGCTTTTATCGTCGGCGCTGATATCACCGAATTTCTCGGGCTATTTGCCAAACCGGAAGCAGAATTGGATGAGTGGTTGCAGTTTGCTAATCGCATTTTTAACAAGTTGGAAGATTTACCTTTCCCCACCTTGTCAGCGTTGAAAGGCTACACACTTGGCGGCGGCTGTGAATGTGTACTCGCCACCGATTTTCGGATTGGTGATGCCACCACCAGCATTGGTTTACCTGAAACCAAACTCGGCATCATGCCGGGATTTGGCGGCACCGTGCGTCTGCCACGTTTGATTGGTGCTGATAGCGCGATGGAAATCATCACCCAAGGTAAAGCGTGCCGCGCGGAAGAAGCGTTAAAAGTGGGATTACTGGATGCGATTGTCGATAGCGACAAACTGATCGATTCCGCAATCACCACGTTGACTCAAGCGATTGAAGAAAAACTGGATTGGCAAAAACGCCGTCAGCAGAAAACCTCAGCGCTGACTTTAAGCAAGCTGGAAGCCATGATGAGCTTTACCATGGCAAAAGGCATGGTGGCGCAAGTGGCAGGCAAACACTATCCAGCACCGATGACCTCTGTCGTGACCATTGAAGAAGCGGCGCGTTTACCACGCGATGCTGCGCTGGATATCGAGCGCAAACACTTCATCAAGCTCGCAAAATCCACCGAGGCGCAAGCACTGGTTGGTATTTTCCTCAATGATCAATACATCAAAGGCCTAGCCAAACAATCCGCGAAAGCGGCGAGCCAAGACACCCAACACGCCGCCGTGCTCGGCGCGGGCATTATGGGTGGCGGCATCGCCTATCAATCGGCTCTCAAAGGCGTACCTGTGCTGATGAAAGACATCACACCGCACTCTTTAGAACTGGGCATGACCGAAGCGGCCAAGCTCCTCAACAAACAGTTAGAGCGCGGCAAGATCGATGGTTTCAAAATGGCCGGCATTCTGGCTTCCATCACCCCTTCTCTGCATTACGCAGGGATTGATCAGGCGGATGTGATTGTTGAGGCCGTGGTGGAAAATCCGAAAGTAAAAGCCGCGGTACTGAGCGAATTGGAAGGATTGGTCGATGCAGAAACGATTCTGACCTCCAACACCTCGACCATTCCCATTAACCTGCTCGCCAAATCACTCAAGCGTCCACAGAACTTCTGCGGTATGCACTTCTTTAACCCAGTGCATCGCATGCCTTTGGTGGAAATCATCCGTGGTGAACACTCCTCAGAAGACACCATCAACCGAGTGGTTGCTTATGCGGCGAAAATGGGCAAATCACCGATTGTGGTCAATGACTGCCCAGGATTCTTCGTTAACCGCGTACTCTTCCCTTACTTTGCAGGCTTTAGTCTGCTGATGCGTGATGGCGCGAACTTCACCGAAATCGACAAAGTGATGGAGCGTCAATTCGGCTGGCCAATGGGCCCGGCGTATTTGCTTGATGTGGTCGGTATTGATACTGCACACCATGCTCAGGCAGTGATGGCGGAAGGCTTCCCAACTCGCATGGCGAAAAGCGGCCGAGAAGCGATTGATGCCCTGTACGAAGCGAAAAAATTTGGCCAGAAAAATGGCAGCGGCTTCTATCAGTACACAGTAGATAAAAAAGGCAAACCGAAGAAAGCCTTCAGCGATGACGTGCTCGCCATTCTTGCGCCTGTATGCGGCGCACCACAAAGCTTTGACCCACAAACCATTATCGAACGAACCATGATTCCGATGATTAATGAAGTGGTGCTCTGTCTTGAAGAAGGGATCATCGCCTCCGCGCAAGAAGCTGACATGGCGTTGGTGTACGGTCTTGGCTTCCCTCCGTTCCGTGGTGGTGTATTCCGTTACCTAGATACCATCGGCATCGCCAACTATGTGGCTATGGCGGAAAAATACGCTGACCTCGGCGCGCTCTATCAAGTACCGCAACTGCTGAAGAACATGGCGCAACAAGGAACATCTTTCTACAGCGCTCAGCAAGCCAGTGCCCTGTAAATCGGTTTAGAAAAGGAATAACAAAATGAATACAGTAGTGATTGTTGATTGCCTACGTACTCCGATGGGACGCTCCAAAGGCGGTGCGTTTCGCCACCAACGTGCGGAAGATCTTTCAGCACATTTGATGAAAGGCATTCTGGCGCGCAACCCACAGGTCAATCCAAAAGAGATTGAAGACATTTATTGGGGCTGTGTGCAGCAAACCCTTGAACAAGGCTTTAACGTTGCGCGTAACGCAGCGTTGCTTGCGGGTCTGCCAATTGAGATTGGCGCGGTCACCGTCAACCGTTTGTGTGGATCGTCCATGCAAGCACTGCATGATGCGGCGCGCGCAATCATGGTTGGCGATGCAGAGATCTGTTTAGTGGGCGGCGTTGAGCACATGGGCCACGTACCAATGACTCACGGCGTTGACTTCCATCCGGGCCTGTCTAAGAACGTGGCCAAAGCAGCGGGAATGATGGGATTGACCGCAGAGATGCTCGGCAAACTGCATGGCATTAGCCGTCAGCAGCAAGATGAGTTCGCTGCGCGCTCTCATGCGCGTGCTCATGCAGCAACATTAGAAGGTCGCTTTAAAAACGAGATTCTGCCCACCGAGGGCCATGCTGCCGATGGTACGCTGTTCACTCTCGATTATGATGAAGTGATCCGCCCGGAAACCACTGTGGCGGGATTAGCTGAACTGCGTCCCGTGTTCGATCCGGCCAACGGAACTGTGACTGCAGGAACCTCTTCGGCACTTTCGGATGGTGCTTCAGCGATGTTGGTGATGAGTGAACAGAAAGCCAAAGCACTCGGTTTAACCATTCGCGCCCGCATTAAAGCGATGGCCGTGGCCGGTTGCGATCCTTCGATCATGGGTTACGGCCCAGTACCTGCGACCCATAAAGCGCTGCAACGTGCTGGCTTAACCATGCAGGATATGGATGTGGTGGAACTGAACGAAGCGTTTGCCGCGCAATCTCTACCTTGCGCAAAAGACTTGGGCTTACTGGAGATGATGGATGACAAGGTCAACCTCAATGGCGGCGCGATAGCGCTAGGTCATCCACTGGGTTGCTCGGGTATACGTATCTCAACCACGCTGATCAACTTAATGGAAGCCAAAGATGCGAAATATGGCCTTGCTACAATGTGTATCGGCTTAGGTCAGGGTATCGCGACCATTTTTGAGCGCCCATAACCACCATTCAGTTACCTCTCTCGAAGAGTATTTTAAGAGCCAGCAGCGCTGGCTCTTGTTATTAGGTTATTTAGCTTGTAGCCAATCACTGTAAAGTTGATCGCTACTGCCCAGATAATTCACCATCCACTCAATCAATTTATGATTATCGTCTTTGCGCCACACTAGGCAGCAGTGGCTAAGCAGTTTTTCATCGGGCAGAACCTTCTCCACCAACTGACCGCTGGCCAGTAGCGGCTGCGCCATATGCCTTGGCATATAGCCGACCCCGAGTCCATTTTTTAAACTTTCAATCGCGCTGTACCAGTTTGGCAGTAGCAAACGACGCTGTTTAGGGTAGTGTTCGGTATGGCGTTTGGGCAATACGCTTGAGGTATCGTCCAAACAGATGGCTAAAAACTGGCTGATAAACTCTTCACTCAAATTCTGCTCGCGCACGCAGGGATGATTGGGTGACATCACAAATGCCCAGTCAAGAATGCCCATATCGCGCACTTCAAAATCGCCGCCCACTGGTACTGCTGCCGTTGCGCCAATCACGATATCGGCGCGGCCTTGTGCAATCGCTTCCCACGAGCCGTTGAACACTTCCATGTTGATCTGTAGCTCCGCGAAATCAAAGGTTTGGTAGAAGGCTTCCACCATCGGCTTCATCTTGTCCAGCTTGACTACGTTATCGAGTGTCACTTTCAAGGTTTTACGCCAACCATGCGCAGCGCGTTTGGTTTGCGCGCGGATCTCCTCCATCTGGCGCAGTAACTGCCTTGCCTCAAGCATAAACAGCTCACCAGCAGGGGTTAGCTCGACCTTACGCGGTAAACGGCGAAACAGCACCACACCCAGTTCACTCTCTATTTGGCGCACACTGTAGCTGATCGCCGAAGGCACTTTGTGCAGCACCTCTGCTGCCGCAGTAAAACTGCCTAAACGCGCTACGGCATCCAACATCTCCAAAGAGGATTTGGAAAACATCACTCACCTACCTATCAATTTTTTTGCATGATAACCGAAAAATTTGCCGTTTCTCTTCATCACAAGACAAAACTAGAATGTAACTACAGAAAAATCCTGGTTGGCGCCAACGGATACTGAAAAAAACATGTGTGAATAATTTTGATGGACATGAAAAAATGAAAGTATCTTTCTTCCAGTTGGTTTACCTTTCGGCACTCTCCATGCTCGGTTTTATTGCCACCGACATGTATTTGCCTGCGTTTAAAATGATGGAAACCGCTTTTGCGACCGGCCCTGAACAAATCGCTCTATCACTGACGGTGTTCTTAGTGGGGATGGCGCTTGGCCAGTTACTGTGGGGCTTAGCTTCCGACAAATTTGGCCATCGTAATACGCTGATTGCTGGCTTACTCGTTTTTACCCTCGCCTCTGCCGGACTCGCGTTTAGCTCAACGGTATGGCAACTGCTACTGCTGCGTTTTATCCAAGCGATTGGGGTGTGCGCGCCAGCGGTGATTTGGCAGGCAATGGTGATCAAACGTTACCCAAGCTCAGTCAGCCAACAGCTGTTTGCGACCATCATGCCACTAGTAGCGCTCTCTCCAGCACTGGCACCGCAACTGGGTGTGCTGCTGGCGGATCACTTTGGCTGGCACAGCATTTTTTTGACTTTAACCTTGATGGGTATTGTGTTGGTGGTAAGTACGGGCTTACAAACCAATGAAATTGCTGAGCCAAAAACCACTTCTATCGCGCAAGATATTAAAGGTTTACTGAAAAGCAAAACCTATCTCGGCAATGTGATGATGTTTGCTTGTGCATCGGCGGCATTTTTTGCCTACCTGACTGGGATGCCGGAAATCATGGCGCAGCTTGGTTATCAAGCACGGGACATTGGCCTGAGCTTTATTCCACAAACCATTGCATTTATGGTGGGTGGCTACCTAGGTAAGAAAGCGGTTCAGAAATACGGTGATGAACTGGTGCTCAAACAGTTGATTACGCTGTTTACCCTATCAGCAGCGATGATTTTTATCGCCTCACAATGGACGCTCAGCTCAATTTGGCCAATCTTGGCTCCGTTCTGCTTAATTGCAGTGGCTAATGGTGCCATGTACCCGATAGTGGTCAACCGTGCCTTATCCAGTGCTAAGCAAAGCCCAGCAACCGCTGCCGGATTACAAAATAGCTTACAGATCAGTGTCAGCAGTTTATCCAGCGCCCTAGTGGCTGCGCTTGCCAGCCAAGCTCAGCCAGTGACAGGCATTGCGATTGTGTTGTGTACAGGCGGGTTGTGGATAGGGTACATACTCTCTAACCGTCAGTTACGTGAACAGTTCACCACCCCCGACAATGCTCGCGTGGTCAGTGACGAATAAACTGTACTTGAGTAATACAAAAAGAGCCGCGAATGCGGCTCTTTTTCAATCTCTTCAATTATTTCTTTTTCGCCGGACGCTGCCAGCCAGCAATTTTGCGCTCTGGCGCGCGAGTGATGACTAACTCACCTTCAGCGACATTCTTCGTCAGGGTTGTACCGGCACCAATGGTCGCACCGTTACCAATGGTTACAGGCGCTACGAGCTGGCAATCAGAACCCACAAACACATCATCACCAATCACGGTTTTGTGCTTATTGGCACCGTCGTAGTTACAGGTGATCACCCCAGCGCCCACATTCACGCCTTTGCCAATCTCAGCATCGCCAAGATAAGTCAGGTGATTGGCTTTTGAACCTTCACCAAGACGAGCATTTTTCATCTCCACAAAGTTGCCGACATGCGCATCATCGCGTAGCTCTGCTCCGGGACGTAGACGAGTAAACGGTCCAACTGTACAGTTTTCACCGACCGTCGCCCCTTCAATTACGCTGTATGGGCGGATCACCGTGTTGTCATCAATCTCACAATCTTTGAGAATCGAGCCCGCGCCAATCACTACGTTATTACCGATCGATACATTGCCTTCAATAATCACGTTAACATCGATTTCCACATCCGAACCGCACTGCAGTGTTCCGCGCAGGTCAAAACGTGCAGGATCGCGCAGCATCACACCTTGCTCAAGCAGCTTCTTTGCCTGCCCCGCTTGGAAAGCACGCTCAAGACGCGCCAATTGAATGCGATCGTTTACCCCTTCCACTTCGATTGAGTGTGAAGGATGTACCGCTTCGACGGCACGGCCTTCATCATGCGCTGCCGCAATCACGTCAGTCAGGTAGTATTCGCCTTGCGCGTTATTGTTGTTTAGCCCTGCCAACCAACGCTTAAGGTCACGACCAGTCGCCACCAGCACCCCAGTGTTGACTTCTTTGATCAGCTTTTGCTCTTCGCTGGCATCTTTCTGCTCAACGATCGCCACCACAGGGCCACGTTTACGTACGATACGGCCGTACCCCGTTGGGTCTTCCAGAACAACAGTCAGTAGTGCAATGCCATCGGTGGGCTGTGCTTCAAGTAAACTTTCAATAGTGTCTTCAGAAATCAGCGGTACATCCCCGTACAACACCAAGATTTTTTCATCATCTTGGAAATGGGGAGAGGCCTGATCTACGGCGTGCCCTGTTCCCAGTTGCTGCGCTTGCAAAACCCAGTTGACGTTTTCGTTCACCAGAGCTTGCTGCATCTGGTCGCCACCATGGCCATAAACCAGATGGATATTTTGCGCGCCTAGGTTATTACACGTATCAATGACGTGTTTGACCATAGGCTTACCCGCCAATGTATGCAGCACCTTCGGCATATTGGAGTGCATACGAGTTCCTTTCCCTGCTGCGAGAATTACCGTACTGAATTTCATTTGTTATCTACCTAGTCATTTTTCTGCGTCGTATTCTAAACAGCAAACTGAAAATAGTTAATTGCCGATTATCTCGAAAATAAGAAGAGCGATTATTTTCATAGAAAATAACCTTTATTTATTGGTAATCAGTCAATAACGGGACAAAAAACATCCCATAACATCACACACTCTTACCGATAAGCGGTGCACAAGAGACAAAAAAGCCTGACATAGGTCAGGCTTTTTATCAGCTTGTAAGCATGATTAACGACGCTTTTTGGTCAATTCAATCACGCGAAGCTGCGCGATGGCTTTAGCCAGTTCACTGGCCGCTTGTGCAAAGTCCATATCGCCATGCTGGTTGAGAATACGCTCTTCCGCACGGCGTTTGGCTTCTTCTGCCTTAGCTGCGTCCAGATCTTCTCCACGGATTGCGGTATCAGCCAACACAGTCGCTGTGCCCGGCTGAACCTCAACAATACCACCTGAGACATAAATGTACTCTTCGTGGCCGTGCAGTTTCACAATACGCACCATACCAGGCTTAATAGCGGTCAGCAGCGGTGTATGGCCGTGGAAAATACCCAGCTCACCTTCGCTACCGGTCACCTGAAACGTTTCAACCAAGCCAGAGAACAGTTTTTTCTCTGCGCTCACTACGTCCAGATGAAAGGTTATTGCTGCCATATCGCCTCCTAGTCAGCCTTATAGCTTCTTCGCATTCTCGATAGCATCGTCAATCGTACCGCAGTACATAAACGCTTGCTCTGGAATGTCATCGTAGTCACCTGCCAGCAGACCTTTGAAACCACGCAGGGTTTCTTTCAGAGATACGTATACCCCTGGATCGCCAGTAAAGACTTCCGCTACGTGGTAAGGCTGAGTCAGGAAACGTTCGATCTTACGCGCACGAGCAACCACTTGCTTGTCCGCTTCAGACAGTTCGTCCATACCTAGAATCGCGATGATGTCTTTCAGCTCTTTATAGCGTTGTAGCGTTGCTTGCACGCCACGTGCCACATCGTAGTGCTCTTGACCAACAACCAATGGATCCAATTGACGTGAAGTCGAATCCAGTGGGTCGATCGCTGGGTATAGACCCATAGCGGCGATGTTACGGTTCAGAACAACGGTTGCATCCAAGTGAGCAAACGTGGTTGCTGGTGACGGGTCAGTCAAGTCATCCGCAGGTACGTATACCGCTTGAACAGAGGTGATAGAACCTTTCTTGGTTGACGTGATACGTTCTTGCAGAACACCCATCTCCTCAGCCAATGTTGGCTGGTAACCTACCGCTGAAGGCATACGGCCAAGCAGAGCAGATACTTCCGTTCCCGCTAGGGTGTAACGGTAGATGTTGTCGATAAACAGCAGTACGTCACGGCCTTCATCACGGAATCGTTCCGCCATGGTCAGACCGGTCAGTGCTACACGCAGACGGTTGCCTGGTGGCTCGTTCATCTGACCGTAAACCATCGCTACTTTCGACAGTTCTGGTTGCTCAACGTTTACAACGCCCGCTTCCTGCATTTCGTGGTAGAAGTCGTTACCCTCACGAGTACGCTCACCAACCCCTGCAAATACTGACAAACCTGAGTGTTGCAGCGCGATGTTGTTGATAAGTTCCATCATGTTAACGGTCTTACCTACACCCGCACCACCGAACAGACCAATTTTACCGCCTTTCGCAAACGGACAGATCAGGTCAATAACCTTAACACCCGTTTCCAAAAGTTCAGTTGCACTAGACTGTTCTTCGTAGCTTGGTGCAGGGCGGTGGATTGAATACACCTCTTCTGCGCCAATGTCGCCACGTTCGTCAATCGCATCACCAAGCACGTTCATGATACGACCTAGGGTTTTAGTACCTACTGGTACTGAAATTGGAGCGCCAGTGTTTTGTACTGTCATTCCACGACGTAAACCATCCGAGCTACCCATAACGATAGCGCGAATCACGCCACCGCCTAGCTGCTGTTGAACTTCCAGAACCAGACGTTCTTTGGAATCCACAACATTCAGAGCATCGTAAACACTTGGTACTTCGCTCTGTGGGAACTCTACGTCGACTACCGCACCGATGATCTGTACGATCTTACCTGTAGCCATCGTTAATCCTCTAAACTGTTTGTTTTACCTAAGCTTAAACCGCAGCCGCGCCGCCTACGATTTCCGACAATTCTTGTGTAATCGCTGCCTGACGGGCTTTGTTGTACACAAGCTGTAAATCATCAATCAGGTTGCTCGCGTTATCGGTAGCAGCTTTCATCGCAACCATTCGGGCTGCTTGCTCACACGCTAGGTTCTCTACAACACCTTGGTAAACCTGTGACTCGATGAAGCGCAGTAAAAGCGCATCCAACAGAGGCTTCGGTTCTGGTTCGTAGATGTAATCCCACATGTGACCACGCTGCATATCTTCGCTGTCCGATTTTGGCAAAGGTAGCAATTGATCGATCTTTGGTTTTTGCACCATGGTGTTCACAAACTGGTTGAACACCAGATAGAGGCGGTCTAACTCGCCTTTATCGTATTTCTTCAGCATGACGCCGACCGAACCGATCAGATCTTCTAAGCTTGGGCTATCGCCTAAACCAGAAACCTGAGCCGCTACTTTCGCGCCGCTGTTGTTGAAAAAGGAGGTGGCTTTTGAACCGATAATTGCCAGCTCAATTTGCGCGCCTTTTTCTTTCCAAGTTTGCATATCAGTGATGGCTTTTTTGAACAGGTTAATGTTCAAACCACCACACAAACCGCGGTCTGTAGAAATAATGATGTAACCAACACGCTTCGCTTCACGCTCTTCTAGATACGGATGACGATACTCTAGACTTGCGTTGGCGACATGACCGATCACTTTACGTATTGTTTGTGCGTAAGGGCGTGATGACTCCATAGCGTCCTGTGAACGACGCATTTTAGAAGCAGCCACCATTTCCATCGCTTTCGTAATCTTCTGAGTGCTTTTCACACTCCCGATCTTAGTACGTATCTCTTTTGCGCCGGCCATCGTTACTCTCCGTTAGTTGGTGGCAGAAACTGCCACCGACCTCATTACCAAGTTTGGGTTGCTTTGAAATCGTCAACCAGCTTCTTCAGCTGAGCTTCGATCTCATCGTTGTAAGCACCGGTCTTGTCAATTTGCGCTGCCAATTCAGCGTAATGAGCACGAGCATACGATAGTAGAGCAGCTTCGAAGTCGAGAACCTTGTTCAGTTCTACGTCTGTCAGATAGCCACGTTCCGCAGCAAAGATCACCAGAGCCTGATCAAAGACAGACATTGGTGCATACTGTTTCTGTTTCATCAGTTCAGTCACTTTCTGACCGTGAGTCAGCTGACGCTTGGTCGCCTCATCCAGATCTGAAGAGAACTGAGCAAACGCCGCCAGTTCACGGTAAGCAGCCAGAGCAGTACGGATACCGCCAGAGAGCTTCTTAACGATCTTGGTTTGCGCTGCACCACCTACACGAGAAACTGAGATACCTGGGTCAACCGCTGGACGTACGCCCGCGTTGAACAGTTCAGTTTGTAGGAAGATCTGACCATCAGTGATCGAGATTACGTTGGTCGGTACGAATGCCGATACGTCACCAGCTTGAGTCTCGATGATTGGCAGAGCGGTTAGAGAACCGGTCTTACCTTTCACTTCACCCTTAGTGAAACGCTCTACGTACTCTTCGTTTACACGAGCTGCACGCTCTAGTAGACGAGAGTGGAGGTAGAATACGTCGCCAGGGAAAGCTTCACGACCTGGTGGACGACGCAGAAGCAGTGAGATTTGACGGTAAGCAACAGCCTGTTTTGACAGGTCATCGTATACAATCAGAGCATCTTCACCGCGATCGCGGAAGTATTCACCCATCGCACAACCTGAGTAAGGCGCGAGGTATTGCAGTGCAGCAGATTCAGACGCTGAAGCCACCACAACAATGGTGTTTTTCAGTGCGCCGTGCTCTTCCAGTTTACGAACAACGTTCGCAATGGTTGACGCTTTCTGGCCGATAGCAACATAGATAGAGTAAATACCAGAGTTTTTCTGGTTGATGATCGCATCAATCGCCAATGCAGTTTTACCTGTTTGACGGTCACCGATGATCAGCTCACGCTGGCCACGGCCGATTGGGATCATCGAGTCAACTGATTTGTAACCAGTTTGAACCGGTTGATCAACCGATTTACGATCGATAACACCCGGTGCGATGACTTCAACAGGTGAAGTCAGTTTTGCACCGATTGGGCCTTTACCATCAATAGGCTCACCCAGAGTGTTAACTACACGACCTAGCAGCTCAGGACCAACAGGAACTTCCAAAATACGGCCAGTACCTGTTACTTTCATGCCTTCACGCAGATCCGCGTATGGACCCATTACTACCGCACCGACCGAGTCACGCTCAAGGTTCAGTGCCAGTGCATAACGGTTGCCCGGTAATTCAATCATTTCACCTTGCATAACATCTGCAAGGCCGTGAATACGAATGATACCGTCACTTACCGATACGATAGTACCTTCGTTGCGAGCTTCACTAACAACGTTGAAAGATTCAATACGTTGTTTGATCAGATCGCTAATTTCCGTGGAATTAAGTTGCATGCTCCAATCCCCATCAAGACTGCAATGCATCGCTCAGACGCTTCAAACGTCCGCGTGCTGAGTTATCGATGACTAAGTCTCCGGCTCGAATAATAACTCCGCCAAGCAGAGTCTCATCTACACTGCAATTCAGCTGAACTTTGCGCTCTAAACGCTGCTCAAGCTTGCTGCCAATTTCTGAACGCTGTTGATCGCTGAGTTCAGTAGCGGAAATCACTTCCACATCTACTTTCTTCTCATATTCCTGCTTTAGCACAGCAAAGTGCTCATAAAGCGCAGGAATCGCCAACAGACGACCATTTTCTGCCATTACCTTAATCAGGTTTTGACCATGACCATCAAGCTGTTCGCCACAAACTGCAATAAAAATCTCAGCCAATTTATTAGCTGAGCCCGAGCTGGTTAACAGCTCGTGCATTTGTTCGTTTTTTGCGACTTCAGCGGTGAAAGCAAGCATCTGGCTCCAATGGCCAAGTTGCTGTTTTTCTACCGCAAAATCAAAGGCTGCTTTAGCGTAGGGGCGTGCGATTGTAGTCAGATCCGACATATGCGCCCCCTCCGTTAAAGTTTTGCAGTAATGTTGTCGAGAATATCTTTGTGCGTATCTTTATCGATTGAACGCTCAAGAATTTTCTCAGCACCAGCAATTGCCAGAGTTGCAACCTGTTTACGCAGCTCATCGCGAGCACGGTTACGTTCTGCTTCAATCTCCGCTTCGGCTTGAGTCAGGATTTTCTGGCGTTCTGCCTGAGCTTCCTCACGTGCTTCGTCGATGATTTGTGCTTTACGTTTATTCGCTTGCTCAATGAGCTCAGTTGCTGTGCGTTTTGCTTCTTTCAATTGATCCGAAGCATTAGCTTGTGCCAGATCTAGATCTTTCTTTGCACGCTCAGCGGCTTGCAAACCATCAGCAATTTTCTTCTGACGATCTTCAATCGCTTTGATAATCGGCGGCCACACATATTTCATGCAGAACCACACAAACATACCAAAGGCAATTGCTTGACCTAGCAGAGTTGCGTTCATATTCACAACAGCTACCCCCTAAAGTGGACTTAGTGTTAATCAACGACAAATCTTATCGATTTGTCAGGACAAAGCTTGATTAACCAGCTAGCTGACCAACGAATGGGTTTGCGAATGTGAATAGCAGAGCGATTACGATACCGATCATTGGAACCGCGTCCAGCAGACCTGCGATGATGAACATCTTAACTTGCAGCATAGGAGCCATTTCAGGTTGACGAGCAGCGCCTTCCAAAAACTTTCCGCCTAATACAGCGAAGCCAATCGCAGTACCAACCGCACATAGACCAACAATAATAGCTACAGCGATTGCAGAGAAGCTCAATACAGTTTCCATCTAATTTCTCCAAAGATTCAATGGGTATTAAAAATTCAATTTATTAATGATCGTTATCTTCATGAGCCATTGACATATACACAATGGTCAACATCATAAATACAAACGATTGGATCAAAATAACCAAGATATGGAAGATAGCCCAAGGTAGGGATCCCATCCATTGCAGGTACCATGGCAGCATAGCCGCACAAAGAATAAACACTACTTCACCTGCAAACATGTTACCAAACAGACGCATACCGAGTGATAGCGGTTTCGCCAGCAGCGAAACAACTTCAATCAATAGGTTGAACGGAATCATGATCCAGTGATTAAACGGGTGTAGTGCCAACTCTTTTGCAAACCCGCCCAGACCTTTCACTTTGATGCTGTAGTAAATCATCAGAGCAAATACGCCTAGAGCCATAGCCATGGTGATATTCACATCAGCAGACGGCACCACCTTTAAATAAGGGATACCAAGCCAATGCTGTGCTGGGTAAGGTAAGAAATCGATAGGCACAAGGTCCATCAAGTTCATTAAAAATACCCAACAAAAGATAGTGAGTGCTAAAGGAGCAATTAGTGGATTGCGACCATGGAAAGTGTCTTTGACGTTTTTGTCAACGAACTCTACCACCATCTCAACAGCACACTGCAGCTTACCCGGAACACCCGCTGTCGCTTTTCTGGCTACTGCACGGAATACTCCAAGGAATATCAGTCCAGTTAAAACAGAGAAGAACAGGCTATCGATGTGTACATTCCAGAAACTCGACTCTTCCGCCACTAACCCCAACTTGTGGGTTGAAAGGTTAGTAAGGTGGTGAGTGATATAACTGGAAGGTGTGAGCGCTTCACCTGGCGCAGCCATAACTCATCCTATTTTTTGTTGTTAATGAATAGCACTGGCGCACAGATATTGATACCTAGAGCCAGCAAATAGGTTAGCTTCAGTGGAACAAGTTCCAACTGCATATACATGTAGACAACGGAAAACAGGACGATAGTGATGAGAATTTTCAGCGCTTCACCCGTATAAAACGAGATTGCGACCATTTTTAACGCGCGCGCCCCTGCAAACAGGAAAGCACAACCCGCAAAAACAGCGTTAGCAATGACAAAAATGCCACCACCGACTAAGGCTGAAAGCCCCCAATCACCATTTACCGCCACTGCAAACACAGCTGCCGCAACCATAACTGCACTGAACTGGATCAATAACAATCGCTTTGCAAGCTCTCGTCCTTGCCTCGCTAGCACAGCTACCATGTATTCTTACCTCTAGTAATCACCACAGCTCGAACCGCTTTTTCGGACTGGGAAATTGGCGAAAATTATACGGTGGCATCAACTGATTGCAATGAAAACACCGCAAAAAGTTACAATTTTGCATACAATCCGACAACTTTCGCATAAACAATGTGATTTACCACAATTGATTTAAATCAATTATCTCACTTAGTTTTGCAGCTTGGCAATCAGTAGCTCTAATTTGTGAGGCTCATCAAGACTAATCGTCACTTTCGATTTACCGTTTGGGGTTCTCACTATAGAGACTTTTGCTGCTAATTTCTCACTTAAATTTTGTGACAATTGTTGTATTTCTAAGTCTTCTGACACGTTTTTTGCGTCAGATGGGTCAGATAAACATTTTTTTACAAGTTGCTCAGTTTGACGAACGGTCAGTTGCTTCTTCGCCACTTGCTGCGCAATTTCCACTTGCTGTTCACCTTCTAACATCAGAAGAGCACGTGCATGGCCCATTTCCAACTGTTTGGTCTCCAATAAGCGCTTTACGTCATCGCTCAATTGGTTCAAACGCAGCAGATTGGTCACGGTCGTGCGCGACTTGCCGATCACTTCCGCAACCTGCTGATGGGTAAGATTAAATTCGTTTTGTAAACGCTCTAGCGCTTGTGCCTCTTCCATCGCATTCAGATCTTCGCGCTGAATGTTCTCGATCAATGCCATAGCGATCGCACCGCGATCTTCCACTTGCTTGATCAAACAGGGCACTTGCTTTAACCCCGCTTGTTTGGCGGCACGCCAACGACGTTCACCCGCAATGATCTCATATCCCCCGGTGGGCAGATGACGCACGACAATCGGCTGGATAATACCTTGAGACTGAATGGATGCCGCCAACTCTTCCAGAGCTTCTGGGGAAAGATCTTTACGTGGCTGATAGATACCGGGTTTGAGATTAGAGATGGAAAGATCCGCCAACTCACCTTCCGCCGACATCGACTGACTGAGTGAAGCAACTTGCTGCTTTTCGCGAGCCAATGAACTGGTCGCGAGTAGTGCATCCAGCCCTTTTCCTAAACCACGTTTAGTCATGTAAACGAATTCCTATAGTTGTTGTTTTATGCGGGAATCTCTTCGCGACGTAACATCTCACCAGCTAACGCTAAATAGGCCTTAGCCCCAGCCGATTGCTTATCGTAATACATCGCTGGTTTACCATGACTTGGCGCTTCGGCCAGTCGGACATTACGTGGAATAACCGTACGATACACTTTACTACCAAAGTGCTTTTTCAATTGATCAGACACTTCATTGGCCAAGCGGTTACGTGGGTCGTACATGGTACGCAAGATACCTTCAATTTTAAGGTTATCGTTAACCACGGCGGCCAGTTTGCTGATCGTATCCATTAACGCGGTTAAGCCTTCCAACGCAAAATACTCACATTGCATAGGAACCAGCACCGAATCGGCGGCTGCCATGGCGTTGATTGTAAGAAGGTTTAAAGAAGGCGGACAATCAATAAAGATGAAATCATAGTTATCACGCACTGACGCGAGTGCGTTTTTCAGGCGCACTTCTCGGGCAAATACTTCCATCAGTTTGATTTCAGCCGCAGTGACATCTCCATTGGCGGCAATCAAGTCATAGTGCCCGGTGGTTTTGCGGCATACCACTTGGTCAAACGGTGCATCCTCAACCAAAAGCTCATAAGCTGTGGAGTCAACCTGATATTTATCGACGCCACTTGCCATAGTGGCATTACCTTGAGGGTCAAGATCGACCACCAGTACTTTACGTTTGGTGGCGGCCATTGAGGCGGCCAGATTGATACAAGTTGTTGTTTTCCCAACTCCGCCTTTCTGATTGGCGATTGCTACGATTTTACCCACGGTATGCCTCGCTGTTATCCCTTGCGCGATAAGATTACAAGATGACGCTCACCTTCCAACTCAGGAACTTGCAAAGCTTTGATATCGGTCACAGAACACCACTCAGGGAGTAGGGTGATTTCATCATCAGGCCGTACTCCTTTGAGGGCTAAAAATACCCCACCATTCGGTTTTGGTAGATGCTGACACCAGTTGACCATGTCGGTCATCGACGCAAAAGCGCGGCTTAATACGCCATCAAAACCAGATTCAGGATCAAACTCTTCCACTCGACTCTGCACGGGTAACACATTGTTGATCTTGAGATCGTGGATCACCTGTTTTAGAAAACGGATCCGTTTACCAAGGCTATCGAGCAGCACAAACTCTTTATCTGGGTGCATGATCGCAAGCGGGATCCCTGGCAATCCAGGCCCAGTACCCACATCAATAAAGCGCTCACCGACGAGATGCGGACTGACCACCAAACTATCGAGAATATGTTTCACCAACATTTCCATCGGATCCCGCACGGAAGTGAGGTTATAAGCTTTGTTCCATTTGTCGAGCAGCTGCACATACCCAACGAGCTGCTCATGTTGCTGCTCTGTCACCGTTAAGCTGGTTTTGCTGATCAAGGCGTCGAGTTTGACTCGTAACGGATTCATTACGCCGCTTCTCCCTTTTTCAGCATGCCGTGTTTTTTCAGGTGAACCAGCAAAATCGAAATCGCCGCAGGTGTGATACCTGAAATACGTGATGCAATTCCAATGGTTTCTGGTTTAGCCGCATTGAGCTTCAATACCACCTCGTTTGAAAGACCTTTGACTTGCTTATAATCAAGCTCTGCTGGCAGCTTGGTATGTTCATGGCGCAGCGATTTTTCAATTTCATCTTGCTGACGCTGAATGTAGCCATCGTATTTAACTTGAATCTCTACCTGTTCGGCAGCTTCGGCATCTTCCAAAGCAGGGGCAAAAGCCGGCAAAGTGGTCAGCAGCTCATAGGTCATTTCAGGGCGACGCAGTAAGTCTTCACCACTGGCTTCACGCGACATCGGCGTTTTCAGCAGAGTATTAAGCTGTTCGACGCCAACCGAGTTTGGATTCATCCAAGTTTCTTGCAAGCGTTGACGCTCTTTGGCCATGTTATCGATTTTTTGGTTGAAACGCGCCCAACGCGCATCATCCACAAGGCCAAGCTCACGCGCTTTTTCGGTCAAACGCAGATCGGCGTTGTCTTCACGCAGCAGCAGACGATATTCCGCACGCGAAGTGAACATACGGTAAGGCTCTTTCGTGCCCATGGTCGAGAGATCGTCGATCAACACGCCCATGTACGCCTGATCGCGACGTGGACTCCAACCTTCTTTGTCTTGGCTGTACAAGCTGGCGTTCAGACCCGCCATCAAGCCTTGCGCAGCGGCTTCTTCGTAACCAGTAGTGCCGTTGATTTGTCCTGCAAAGAACAAACCATGGATAAATTTGGTTTCATACGTTTGCTTCAAATCACGTGGATCGAAGAAATCGTATTCAATCGCGTAACCCGGACGAACGATATGTGCGTTCTCAAAACCTTTCATTGAACGTACGATCTGCACTTGCACGTCAAATGGCAAGCTGGTGGAAATGCCGTTCGGATAGAGTTCCGTGGTGGTTAAACCCTCTGGCTCAATAAAAATTTGGTGACTGTCTTTATCGGCAAAACGCATCACCTTATCTTCGATCGATGGACAGTAACGCGGGCCGATCCCTTCGATGATCCCGGCATACATAGGGCTGCGATCAAGGTTAGCGCGGATCACATCATGGGTGCGCTCATTGGTGTGCGTGATGTAACACGGAATTTGGCGTGGATGGTGCTCACGCTTGCCCATGAAGGAAAAAACTGGGGTCGGATTATCACCGTGCTGCGCTTCCAATACCGAGAAATCAACGCTATTGGCATCGATACGTGGTGGTGTGCCGGTTTTTAAGCGATCAACACGAAATGGCAGTTCACGCAGTCGGTGCGCCAAAGCGATAGATGGTGGATCCCCAGCACGACCTCCAGCATAGTTTTCAAGGCCGATATGGATCTTACCGCCAAGGAAAGTCCCGACGGTTAACACTACCGCTTTGGCCTGAAATTTCAGGCCCATTTGAGTCACAACACCACGAATATGATCATGCTCGACGATCACATCATCTACCGCTTGTTGGAACAGGGTGAGATTCGGGGTGTTTTCTAACACATTACGCACATAGGCTTTGTACAGAGCACGATCGGCTTGTGCACGAGTTGCACGCACGGCTGGCCCTTTTGAAGCGTTCAGTGTACGAAATTGAATACCTGCGTGATCGATAGCTTGCGCCATCAAACCGCCCATTGCATCCACTTCTTTGACTAAATGACCTTTACCGATCCCACCAATGGCAGGGTTACAGGACATTTGGCCTAGGGTGTCAATATTGTGGGTAAGAAGTAACGTACGCTGTCCTGTACGTGCTGCAGCGAGAGCGGCTTCTGTTCCTGCGTGACCGCCACCAACCACAATGACGTCAAATGTTTCGTGATAAAGCATGAACGACCTCAGGTATTCATCGAGACTATGGGTTAACAAAAGAGGCGTATTCTAACCTCTTTCGGTTGGCTAGAAAATCGCTTTCCTGTTTTTTCGATCAAGGAGGGTCATTAAATATATATAAAGATCTATATAGAGATCTTTTTATTAGATCTACTATTAAGGAGCAGGATCTTTGTGGATAAGTAAAAAATGATCAACAAGATCATGAAATTCGGAAGGATCAGATCGTGTGATCAACCACTGATCTGATCAAGGATTAGCTGGGATCAAAAACCTATGTTATACACAGCCACCTTGGGATCTAAAACTTGTTATATGGATAACTATAGGAAGATCACCGGATAATAGTGTAGTTATCCACATGAGATTCGATTGAAAAAGCATCAATCAATTTTTTCACTACCGTTAAATTTATCCACAATCCAAAAAAAAGAGCGGCATTAGGCCGCTCTGCATGGAATAGGTCATTATTTAGAAGCGATTGATGACGCGTTTGAGCCAAGCTTCAGCGGCATCTTCAGGCACTGGGTGCTCTTGTACATCGATGGTAAAGCAGTTGGCCAGAGGTTTAGCACCAATATCCCCCAGCAGCTGATAGGCATGTTTACCTGCCGCGCAGAAAGTATCGTAGCTTGAATCACCAATCGCGACCACGGCATAACGTAGTGCAGAGGTATTCGGTGGTGTATTCTGCAGAGCTTGAATAAAGGGTTGGATATTATCCGGGTACTCACCAGCCCCGTGGGTTGAGGTGATGATCAGCCAAGTCCCTTTAGCAGGGATCTCACTAATGTTTGGCTGGTTGTAAATTTTGGTGTCAAAGCCTTGTTCTAGCAGTAAATCACTCAGGTGGTCACCCACATATTCCGCACCGCCTAGGGTGCTGCCAGTAATGATATGAATCATAGCGTTACTCTATTTCCCAATACAGAATGATGAAAAAATGCGGCCAAGCAGATCATCGGAGCTGAACTCGCCCGTAATTTCGTTAAGGTGTTGCTGGGCTATACGCAGCTCTTCGGCGAGAATTTCTCCAGCCATATAGCCTTCAAGTTGTTGCTGACCAATCGCTAAGTGCTCTGCGGCTCGCTCTAGGGCATCGAGATGACGGCGGCGTGCCATAAAGCCACCTTCCTGATTGCCTGAAAAACCCATGCACTCTTTGAGGTGCTGACGCAAGGCATCGACCCCTTGGCCTGTTTTGGCTGATAGGCGGATCAAGGTGGTTTGATTAACATGGCAGATCCCAAGTGGCTCACCGGTTTGATCGGCTTTATTACGGATCACAGTGATCCCAATATTCTCTGGTAGTCTGTCAACAAAATCAGGCCAGATGTCCTGTGGATCGGTGGCCTCTGTGGTGGTGCCATCGACCATAAACAGTACGCGATCGGCTTGGCGGATCTCTTCCCACGCGCGCTCAATACCAATTTTTTCTACCGCATCAGAAGCGTCTCGTAGTCCCGCGGTATCGATGATGTGCAGCGGCATCCCATCAATATGGATATGCTCACGCAGAACATCACGGGTGGTACCGGCAATGTCGGTGACGATGGCAGACTCTTTACCCGAAAGCGCATTGAGTAGGCTCGATTTACCCGCATTAGGACGCCCAGCAATCACCACCTTCATCCCTTCGCGCATAATGGCGCCTTGGTTAGCTTCACGGCGCACTGCGGCAAGATTATCGATGATGGTTTGCAGATCAGCGGAAACCTTACCATCGGCCAGAAAATCGATCTCTTCTTCTGGGAAATCAATCGCGGCTTCAACATAGATGCGCAGGTGAATCAGCGATTCCACCAAGGTATGGATGCGTTTAGAAAACTCGCCTTGCAGCGATTGCAGCGCGGATTTTGCGGCTTGCTCAGAGCTGGCATCAATCAGGTCTGCGATGGCTTCTGCTTGGGTTAAATCCATCTTGTCATTGAGGAAAGCGCGTTCTGAGAATTCACCAGGACGGGCTGGGCGCACCCCTTTAATCTGCAAAATACGTCGGATCAGCATATCCATGACGACCGGGCCACCGTGACCTTGCAGCTCAAGCACATCTTCACCGGTAAATGAATGAGGATTGGGGAAAAACAGCGCAATGCCTTGATCGAGCTGCTGGCCATCTTCATCGGTGAAAGGCAAGTATTCGGCATAGCGGGGTCTGAGCGTGCGTCCAGTGACTGTCTGCGCGACGTGGGCAGCCAGTGGGCCTGATACACGAATAATGCCGACACCACCACGGCCGGGTGCCGTAGCCTGCGCGACAATGGTATCTGTTGTCATAGTGTTACCTGAACAGGATTGAATTAGCGCCATTGTAATCAGCAGCCAACAAAAAGGCGACCTTTTGGCCGCCTCTTTATTACTCAATCAAACTTACTTGGAGTGTAAGCCTTTTTTCTCGAGCGCTTTGTAGATAAGCGTTTGCTGGATTAGCGTGACGATGTTCGACACCAACCAGTACAGAACCAGACCTGATGGGAACCACAGGAAGAAGAAAGTGAACATCACTGGCATGAAGGTCATGATCTTCTGCTGCATTGGATCGGTGATCGTGGTCGGGCTCATCTTCTGGATGACGAACATGCTCGCACCCATCAGCAGTGGCAAGATGTAGTAAGGATCTTGCGCGGATAAGTCATGAATCCAACCAAAGAATGGTGAGTGACGCAGCTCTACCGACTCCATCAGCGCCCAGTACAGCGCAATGAAAATAGGCATTTGCAGTACGATCGGTAAACAGCCCCCCAGTGGGTTTACTTTCTCTTTTTTATACAGCTCCATCATCTCTTGGCTCATGCGCTGGCGGTCATCACCAATCCGCTCACGCATAGCTTGCAGTTTAGGTTGCAGCATACGCATTTTTGCCATTGAGGTGTATTGTGCTTTGGTCAGTGGGTACATCGCGCCACGCACAATGAAGGTTAAGCAGATGATGGCCACCCCCCAGTTGCCAACAAAGGTCTGAATTACAGACAGCAACCAGTGTAGTGGTTTAGCAATAAACCACAACCAACCGTAATCGACCACAAGGTCAAGGTTAGGTGCGACTGCGGCCATTTGGTCTTGCAGTTTTGGGCCTACCCATAAGGTCGCTTCAAACTCTGCTTTATCACCGTTGGCAACGGTTTTGTTTGGTGTACGGATACCCATATCACCTAAATTATTGATAACCCGTGAGTAAAGCTGTACTTGTGGCTCATCACGTGGGATCCATGCTGAAGCGAAATAGTGCTGGATCATCGCGACCCAGTTCACCGTCACATCATTGGGTGCGCTCAGGTTGCGATCTTTCATGTCGTCGAAGCTGTACTTCTTGTAACGCACATCGCTGGTTGAGTACGCACCACCACGGTAAGTTGGCATAGCTAAGTTACCACCAGAATCGAGCAGATTTTGGCGCAGGTGAGCATACATACCTAACGTGGCTTCGCTACCTGAGTTGTTGGCTACATCAAACACCACATCCACCGCATAGCTACCACGCTTAAGAATGAAGGTTTTAGTGTAATCAATGCCGTTGGCTTGATAGGTCATAGGAATGCGCAGTTCATCTTGGCCTTCGGCCAGAGTGAAACTATCGGTATTCACTTGATAAGCTGGGCGGTTATTGCTGGTAACATCAATGCCTTGCGGGCCGACTAAACCACTTTGGGCAATAAACTGATGACCTTGGGTGTTTTGTAACAAGACAAAAGACTCAGTTGAATCGAGTTCTTCAGCATATTGATTCAGTTTTGCGCTGACGATATCGCCACCGAGCGTATCAATAGACAGAGTCAATACATCGCTAGTCACGGTGATGGTCTTGGCCTGCGCTGCTGCATTGGGTGCAGGCGTTGGATCTAACTCATCGGAAAATGAAGGAGCAGGAGCTGCGCCTGTGGATTGGGCCTGTTGTGTCGCTTGCGGTGCAGGGTTCTTTGCTACTTGCCATTGTTGGAACAGTAGGAAAGAAACCAGCGCCAGAGCGATTAACAAGATATTACGTTGAGAATCCATCGTTATTAATCTCTGTCTTGTTTTTGGGCTGGTGGAACGGGGTCAAAGCCCCCTTCGTTCAAAGGGTGGCATTTTAATAGACGTTTGGTGGATAACCAACATCCTTTTATAAAACCGTGAGCTCGCAGCGCTTCTATCGCATACGTGGAACAAGTTGGAGTGAATCGACAGCGTGGGCCGATGAGTGGACTAATGAACCACTGGTAAAGTTTTACAATACCAATGGCTAACCACGAGAAGGGCGAGAGAGGCGTTGCCATAGTTTGCCAAGCAAGTTAAACAGTTCTTCATTGCTCAAATCTTGCGCGCTCTTTTTGGCGATGACAACAAAATCTTTATCAGCTAACTGATTTTGATGTAAACGAAAGCTTTCCCGGCAGAGACGTTTGAAGCGATTACGACCGACGGCCGTTTTGATCTGCTTTTTAGGAACAGCAAGTCCCAAACGAGGATGAGAAAGATGGTTTGCGCGAGCGATGATTGTAAGATGAGGAGAACCAGCACTGTGAGCTTGCTGGAAGACTTTTTGATAATGTTCGGGAGTTAACAAACGTAACTCCCGATTGAATGCGTACGTACTCAAAATAATTCGAGATTATTTTGAAAGGCGCTTACGGCCTTTTGCACGACGTGCATTCAGAACTTTACGACCGTTCGCAGTCGCCATGCGAGCACGGAAACCGTGAGTACGCTTGCGCTTCAGAACTGAAGGTTGAAAAGTGCGTTTAGACATGATGTTACCTTTACTGATCAGTAGTTTTAGGTTCTTGGTTAACCCGGCGTGGGCATTAAGGTCTTCACTGAAGACGCCGACGCCTCTCAACAAAGAGGCGGAATTGTAATCACTGTCACAAAAGGTGTCAATGATTGGGTTTTCCCCAGTCTGAACTCACTCAATGAGTTGGCTCATTCTGGTTGCCGCTTTATTTCCGGTCGGCCGATTATACGGACAAACCGCAAAATCTCAAGGATCCTTAACGGATCCCGACTTGATTGAGGAATTTTCTTAAACGCGGATCCTGTGGATGGTCAAAGATATCCTGTGGAGAACCTTGTTCGACAATGTTTCCTTCGGCCATAAAGATCACTCGATCGGCGACTTCTTTGGCAAACTGCATCTCATGGGTGACCACCAACATGGTTTGATGTTGAGTCGCCAATTTTTTCATCAGAGCCAGCACTTCACCCACCCATTCAGGATCGAGGGCGGAGGTCGGTTCATCAAACAGCAGCAGTTCAGGTTGCAGCGCCATCGCGCGGCCAATCCCAACCCGTTGCTGCTGGCCGCCAGAGAGTGCTGCGGGATAGCTTTCACCTTTATCGCCAAGGCCGATATCATCGAGAATTTGCTGCGCTCGTTGGTGTGCTTGATCTTTTTTCCAGCCGCGTACCGTGATCAAGGCTTCTGCAATATTTTGCCGCGCGGTTAAATGAGCGAATAGCGCATAGTTTTGAAATACAAAGCCGGTTTTACGGCGCAGTGCTAGCACATCGGCTTTGGTATGTTTTTGGGTATCGACAGTGAGTTCATCAATACTGATGGTGCCTTGATCCGCTTGCTCAAGGAAGTTCACACAGCGCAGTAGAGTGGATTTACCGGTGCCACTGGAGCCAATGATGACCACAATTTCTCCGCGCTGGATTTCAAGATCAATACCCTTCAGCACCTTACTAGCGCCAAATTGTTTATGGATATTATGCAGTTTAATCATCGTGCGTACGCCTTATTGAGTTTCTGCTCTGCCCAAGATTGCAGGCGAGTGAGCACCAAAACGACCACCCAATAGATGAGGGCTACCGCCAAGAAGGCTTCGAAGAAACGGAAACTGGATGAGGCTTCCATCTGCGCTTTGGCCATGATCTCTGCCACGCCAAGGGTAAAGGCGAGGGAGGTGGACTTGATCATATCAATGAAGTAATTCATCAGTGAAGGCAGAGCGACCCTTGTCGCTTGCGGCAAAATGATCCGACGCATCGCCTGTGCAGTGGTCATGCCGACCGACAAGCTGGCTTCCATTTGGCTGCGATCAATACCGATGATCGCAGCGCGAATGCTTTCCGCCATGTAAGCGGCAAAATGCAGAGTTAAACCGATCACCGCGGCGCTGAACGCATCAAGTCCAACTAAGAGTGGGAAGACTTGCGGTAAGCCGTAGTAGAGCAAAAATAGCTGCACGAGTAGCGGTGTTCCGCGGAAAAAACTGATGTAGAGCTGGCTAAGGGGATCCAACACCGGCACTTTGAACACCCGAATATTGGCTAAAATCAGCGCCAGAATCAGCGCGAAAACCAGCCCCCAACTCGCCATTTCCAATGTAGTACCCAGATATTTGAGCAAGATTGGCAGCAGCTCAAGCATGTAGTGAAAGTCAAAACTCATCTACTTTCCTTCCTAAAATAATCAAAGGTGGGAAAGTCCCACCTTTATAGAGTCTAGCTTGGTGAAGCAGAATTATTGCGATATATCGGTACCAAACCATTTGATTGCGATCTGGCTTAATGTGCCGTCAGTGCGCATGGCGGCAAGGGCTTGATTGACTTCACCTTGCAGTTGCTGGCCTTTTTCGTTGTTCACAAATGGCCAAGCGTTTTCGATGGTCTCAAATGGTGAGCCTGCCAATTGTAGTGGTAGGCCGGTTTTTTCAATCAGCTCAAGTGCGGATAGACGATCCATAACAAACGCATCAGCACGGCCTAAAGCCACATCGTGCTCAATCCCAGTATCGTAGGTTTTGATGTTGATTTTGCCATCTTTATCACGGCTGCGTAGCAGTTGCTCAAAATTAGAACCTAGGTTGACGGCAACGGTTTTACCCGCCAGATCATCAATCCCTTTGATCGCATCATTACCTTTGCGCACCGTAATTTGCGCACCATCAATCACATACGGATCAGAGAACAGATATTTGGCTTTGCGTGCATCCGTAATGGTGATTTGGTTAGAAATGGTGTCGATACGACCTGTTTCAAGCAAACCAAACAGACCGGAGAAGTTTGCGGTCACAAACTCCACTTTATAATCGTTACGTTTGCCAATTTCATTCCACACATCCACTTCAAAGCCTTGTAGTTCATCTTGCTTAACGAAAGTGAAGGGGAAATAACGACCTGACATACCGACTTTCACCTCGGTAGCTGCTTGAACGGTGGCAGAAGAAAGGGCTAGGGCAGCCAGAGCGATGTTAAACCAGTGTTTCATTTTGTGACTCCTGTATCATTTATGTTTGTATACTACTGGTAATTAAATCATTAAAAGAAATAACCAGTAGTTATTAACAATAACTGATCAAAATCAAAAAGGTGGGGATAACTGCTAAAGATCTTTATATATGTGGATCTTTATGTGGGTAGCACGGGCAAAATGTGTGAAGATCTTAGCTATTGGTCGAAAAACAATGTGAATAACTTAGATCTTATTCACTGGATCGACGATCCAGCGCTGGCGATCTGAGTTATCAACAGGTAGAATTGCCCCTCTTTACCGATCGTTGATTTTTGAGTGAGGGAATCGTGTCATCTTCGCTATGGTTGCAATGTTTGCAACGGCTTCAGGAAGAGCTACCTGCCGCAGAATTCAGTATGTGGGTGCGTCCGCTTCAAGCGGAGCTCAATGACAATACTCTCACTTTATTCGCCCCGAACCGCTTTGTGTTGGATTGGGTACGCGATAAGTACCTCAACAACATCAATCGTCTGCTGATGGAATTCAGTGGCAATGATGTACCCAACTTGCGCTTTGAAGTGGGGAGTCGCCGTGTGGTAGCGCCAAAACCTGCCCCGGTGCGTACGGCTGCGGATGTCGCGGCTGAATCGTCGGCTCCGGCGCAATTGGCGCAGCGTAAACCTATCCATAAAACGTGGGATGATGACAGCGCAGCGGCCGATATTACTCACCGCTCAAATGTGAACCCGAAACACAAGTTCAACAACTTCGTGGAAGGTAAATCTAACCAGTTAGGTTTAGCCGCGGCTCGCCAAGTTTCCGATAACCCGGGCGCGGCGTATAACCCGCTCTTTTTGTATGGCGGCACTGGTCTAGGTAAAACGCACTTGCTGCATGCGGTAGGTAACGCGATTGTCGATAACAACCCGAACGCTAAAGTGGTGTACATGCACTCTGAGCGTTTCGTGCAAGACATGGTCAAAGCCTTGCAAAACAACGCGATTGAAGAGTTCAAGCGCTACTATCGCAGTGTGGATGCTCTGCTGATCGACGATATTCAATTCTTTGCCAACAAAGAGCGTTCGCAAGAAGAGTTCTTCCATACCTTTAACGCGCTGCTGGAAGGCAACCAACAAATTATTTTGACTTCTGACCGTTATCCTAAAGAGATCAATGGGGTGGAAGATCGTCTCAAATCGCGTTTTGGCTGGGGCTTAACCGTGGCGATCGAGCCGCCGGAATTGGAAACCCGCGTCGCGATCTTGATGAAAAAAGCCGAAGATCACCAGATTCATCTGCCGGATGAAGTGGCTTTCTTTATTGCGAAACGCCTGCGCTCTAACGTGCGTGAGTTGGAAGGCGCACTCAACCGCGTGATTGCCAACGCCAACTTTACCGGTCGCCCGATCACGATTGATTTTGTGCGCGAAGCGCTGCGTGATTTATTAGCCCTGCAAGAAAAGCTGGTCACGATTGATAACATTCAGAAAACTGTTGCCGAATACTACAAAATTAAAGTGGCGGATCTGCTCTCAAAACGCCGTTCGCGCTCAGTCGCTCGTCCTCGTCAATTGGCGATGGCACTGGCTAAAGAGCTGACCAACCACAGCTTGCCTGAAATTGGCGATGCGTTTGGCGGCCGTGACCACACGACTGTGTTACACGCCTGCCGTAAAATTGAGCAGTTGCGCGAAGAGAGTCACGATATCAAAGAAGATTATTCGAACCTGATTCGTACGCTTTCCTCTTAATTTGCGCTATGGTTAGCGCACTTGCGTATTTCGCTTTCACCCGTTTAAGAGAAGACTATGAAATTTACCATTGAACGTAGCCACTTGATTAAACCCTTGCAACAGGTGTCCGGCACTTTAGGTGGCCGCGCCAGCTTGCCGATCTTGGGCAATTTATTGCTTAAGGTGGAAGAGAATCAACTGTCGATGACCGCCACTGATTTGGAAGTGGAACTGATCAGCCGCGTGACGTTAGAAGGTGAATTTGAAGCAGGCAGCATTACTGTTCCTGCGCGTAAGTTTTTAGATATTTGCCGTGGTTTGCCCGATAGTGCCGTGATCACTGTGCTGCTTGAAGGCGATCGCATCCATGTGCGTTCTGGTCGTAGTCGTTTTTCCCTCGCCACCTTGCCTGCCAGTGATTTTCCGAACATTGAAGATTGGCAAAGTGAAGTGCAAGTTTCGCTCACTCAAGCGGAACTGCGTGGTCTGATTGAAAAAACCCAGTTTTCCATGGCCAACCAAGATGTACGCTACTACTTAAACGGCATGCTGTTTGAAATTGATGGCACCACCTTGCGTTCTGTGGCGACTGATGGTCACCGTATGGCGGTGGCGCAAGCTCAGTTGGGGGCGGATTTCGCGCAAAAGCAGATCATCGTACCGCGTAAAGGGGTACTTGAGCTGGTGAAACTGCTCGATGCGCCAGAGCAGCCTGTGGTGCTGCAAATCGGCCACTCTAACTTGCGTGCTGAAGTGAATCACTTCGTGTTTACTTCGAAGCTGGTTGATGGTCGTTTCCCTGATTATCGCCGCGTATTGCCGCAACATACCAGCAAAACACTACAAACGGGCTGCGAAGAGTTACGCCAGGCATTTTCGCGTGCCGCGATTCTGTCGAATGAAAAATTCCGTGGTGTGCGAGTTAATTTGGCTGACAACGAAATGCGCATTACTGCCAATAACCCAGAACAAGAAGAAGCGGAAGAGCTACTGGATGTGAGCTTTGAAGGCGAGCCGATTGAGATTGGCTTTAACGTCAGCTACATCTTGGATGTGCTTAACACCCTGCGCTGCGACAATGTGCGCGTTTCGATGTCGGATGCTAACGCCAGTGCCTTGGTGGAGAATGTCGATGATGACAGCGCCATGTACGTGGTCATGCCAATTCGTCTGTAAGGTATAACCGAGTTACCATGCCGCTTTCCCGGTTAATGATCCAACAGTTTCGTAATATTAAAGCCTGTGATATTCGCCTATCAGCAGGCTTTAACTTTCTTATCGGGCCGAATGGCAGCGGTAAAACCAGCGTGCTTGAAGCGATTTATCTGCTCGGCCATGGCCGTTCATTTAAAAGCTCGCTGACCGGACGGATCATTCAAAATGAGTGCTCAGAACTGTTTGTGCATGGCCGGATTTGTGAGCATTCTTTGAGCTCTGATCAATTTGAGCTACCCGTTGGCATTAATAAGCAGCGTGACGGCTCAACTGAGGTTAAAATAGGCGGCCAAACGGGGCAAAAGTTGGCGCAGTTAGCGCAGATTTTGCCACTGCAATTGATTCATCCGGAAGGCTTTGAACTGCTGACCGATGGACCTAAACAGCGTCGGGCTTTTATCGATTGGGGTGTGTTTCATACTGAGCCCGCTTTTTTCGATGCATGGGGGCGGTTTAAGCGGCTCAGCAAGCAGCGTAATGCACTGCTCAAAAGCGCGCAAAGCTATCGTGAACTCAGTTATTGGGATCAAGAACTAGCCCGTTTGGCTGAGCAGATTGACCAGTGGCGTGAAAGTTACGTCAATCAATTGAAAAATGTGGCAGAGCAGTTATGTCGCACATTTTTGCCAGAATTCGATATCGACTTAAAGTATTATCGAGGTTGGGAAAAAGATCAGCCTTATCAATCGATTCTGGAAAAAAACTTCGAACGGGATCAGCAGTTGGGCTATACCTTTAGCGGGCCTAACAAAGCGGATTTGCGGATTAAAGTGAACGCAACCCCGGTGGAAGATGTGTTGTCGCGGGGACAACTGAAGTTGATGGTGTGTGCGTTGCGCGTGGCGCAAGGGCAGCACCTGACCGAGTTGACGGGAAAGCAATGCATTTATCTTATCGATGATTTTGCTTCCGAATTGGATAGCCTACGTCGCCAACGTTTGGCAGATAGCCTAAAAGGGACGGGGGCGCAGGTTTTTGTAAGTTCTATTACCGAAAGCCAAGTGGCGGACATGTTGGATGAGTCCAGTAAAACATTTCATGTTGCCCACGGTGTAATAGAGCAAGGATAAACAGAGTGAGAGAGTAACTCATGTCGAACAATTACGATTCATCGAGTATTAAGGTACTGAAGGGTCTGGATGCGGTACGTAAGCGTCCGGGTATGTACATCGGCGACACTGATGATGGCACCGGTCTGCACCACATGGTTTTTGAGGTGGTGGATAACTCAATTGATGAAGCGTTGGCAGGTTACTGTAAAGACATCGTGGTCACCATCCACGAAGACAACTCAGTGTCAGTCAGCGATGACGGTCGTGGTATCCCGACCGAAATGCATCCTGAAGAGAAAGTGTCTGCGGCAGAAGTCATCATGACTGTACTGCACGCCGGCGGTAAATTTGACGACAACTCCTATAAAGTCTCCGGCGGTCTGCACGGGGTAGGTGTGTCGGTGGTTAACGCGCTCTCTGAAAAAGTGCTACTCACCATCTATCGCGGCGGCAAAGTCCACACCCAAACTTACCATCATGGTGTGCCACAAGCACCGTTGGCTGTAGTGGGTGATACTGAGCGTACCGGTACTACCGTACGTTTCTGGCCAAGCGCACAAACCTTTACCAATATCGAATTCCATTACGACATTTTGGCTAAACGCCTGCGTGAGCTGTCATTCCTGAACTCTGGCGTGTCGATCAAGCTGACCGATGAACGTGAAGAAGATAAAAAAGACCACTTCATGTATGAAGGGGGTATTCAAGCGTTTGTGACCCACTTGAACCGTAACAAAACGCCAATCCATGAGAAAGTCTTCCACTTTAACCAAGAGCGTGAAGATGGCATCAGCGTGGAAGTGGCAATGCAGTGGAACGATGGTTTCCAAGAAAACATCTACTGCTTTACCAACAACATCCCACAGCGTGATGGTGGTACCCACTTAGCCGGTTTCCGTGGTGCGTTGACCCGTACTTTGAACAACTACATGGACAAAGAAGGCTTCTCGAAGAAAGCCCAAGCGGCAACCTCGGGTGATGATGCGCGTGAAGGCTTAACGGCTGTGGTATCGGTGAAAGTGCCGGATCCTAAATTCTCAAGCCAAACCAAAGATAAGCTGGTTTCTTCGGAAGTAAAATCCGCGGTTGAGTCAGCCATGAATGAGAAGCTGGCGGATTTCCTAGCGGAAAACCCAAGCGAAGCGAAAAACGTTTGTTCGAAGATTATTGATGCGGCGCGTGCGCGTGAAGCAGCGCGTAAAGCTCGTGAAATGACTCGCCGTAAAGGTGCACTGGATCTTGCAGGCTTACCCGGCAAACTGGCGGACTGTCAGGAAAAAGACCCAGCATTGTCTGAACTCTACATAGTGGAGGGTGACTCTGCGGGCGGTTCAGCCAAACAAGGCCGTAACCGTAAGAATCAAGCGATTCTGCCGCTGAAAGGTAAAATCCTCAACGTAGAAAAAGCGCGTTTTGACAAGATGTTGTCTTCACAAGAAGTCGCGACCCTCATCACTGCATTAGGCTGTGGTATCGGCCGTGATGAGTACAACCCAGATAAACTGCGTTATCACAACATCATCATCATGACCGATGCGGACGTCGACGGCTCGCACATTCGTACTCTGCTGTTGACCTTCTTCTACCGCCAAATGCCGGAGTTGATTGAGCGTGGTTACATCTACATTGCTCAGCCACCACTTTACAAAGTGAAAAAAGGCAAACAAGAGCAGTACATCAAAGATGAAGAGGCGATGAACCAGTACCAAGTGGCACTGGCGATGGATGGCGCAGAGCTGCACGTGAACGCCGATGCTCCTGCATTGGCGGGTGAACCGCTGGAGAAGCTGGTTCAGCAATATAACGCCGCGATCAAGCTGGTTGAGCGCATGAGCCGTCGCTATCCTTACGCGATGCTGCATGAGCTGATTTACGTACCACGCATCAATGCTGAGCTGTGTGCCGATAAAGCCGCGGTTGAAGCTTGGACTCAGCGTTTAGTGGAACAGCTGAATGCGAAAGAAGTGGGCGCGAGCCAATACAGCGTTCTGGTTGAACATAATTCGGAGCTGAATGTGTATCTGCCAAAAATTCAGGTGCGTACTCACGGTGTGACCCATGAATACTTACTGAGCGCGGATCTGATTAACTCGAAAGAGTACGCTAAGTTAGCCGATCTGTCGGAAGCGCTGGACGGTTTGATTGAAGCGGGTGCGTTTATCAAACGTGGTGAACGTGTTCAGCCAATCAGTAGCTTTGCCGCTGCACTTGAGTGGTTAATCAAAGAATCGCGTCGCGGTCTGTCTATCCAGCGCTATAAAGGTCTGGGTGAGATGAACCCAGATCAGTTGTGGGAAACCACCATGGATCCAGACACTCGTCGTATGATGCAAGTGACCATCGAAGATGCGGTAGGCGCGGATGAGCTGTTCACGACGCTCATGGGTGATCAAGTTGAACCACGTCGTGCATTTATCGAAACCAACGCACTGAAAGTGGCCAACCTCGACGTATAAGGGATTGGTTGATTCATTGTGATAAAAAGCAGCGCTGTGGCGCTGCTTTTTTTATCTCTGCAATTTGTACTTTCCAAATGCTGGAGGTCTGCAACCTCGCGCAAGTACAAAAGACACAATAAAAATTTTGTGTCGAATATCCCAGGTTGTTGGGCTAAAGCACCAAAATCAGAGGTTAACTAAGACTTTTCTATCCTGAAAACGGCTTTATTAGACTTTCCTTTTTTCTCTAAATTTCATGAGGTTGCATTCGTTTTTTTAGTGTCTATAGTGGTCTGTGAACCCTATTGTTATCCCTCACTTTTTGACTGGAGGTCAGGATGGTCGCCTTTGTGAATTGAACCGGGAGTGTATTTCACTCCCGGGCATACTCATCGATTTGTCACTGTTGGTAATGGAATGAGCAAAGGAAGTATCATGCTGAACCGGTTATCTTTGAATATTCGGCGTTTTCTCGCCGGTTGGTGGCTACGTAGCCGCTTTTTGACCTATCAATCTCCGCTGTTGCTGCTCGAATTGTTCGAGAAGCTGGAGCATCCTCGCTCGCCCATTGAACGAGCGCCACAGCGCATTAAGCTTGGGGACACGGTGAGCCTTGTTGATGCTCAGCGTAAATTGTCATTCCAAGTCACCTTAGTCACGTCTGGAAATCAGGACGAAGTACACGGTGGCGTGACATGTGATTCCCTGCTTGGTGCCGCCCTACTTGGTCGCCGTCAGCATGAAGTGTTTACCTTGCCTATTTGGGGTCAACACCACTGCTTTGCCATTACTCACGTTCAGCACTCAATACAGGGTAAGCCAACCAAGCTCTGCCCATGCTTGTTATGTCAGTAATTAGGAGTTTGTCATGAGTAAACAAGAGATGAAAAAACCACAACTCAGCCTCAAAGAGAAGCGCAAGCTGAAGCAAGAAAAAGCGCAAGAGAGCTCAGTGATTAAGCCACGCAAAAGCAAAGGCCGTTAATTAAGGATAAAGTGCATTATCCAAATGACTAGCCCGACTCAATGTCGGGCTTTTTTCAAAATTTTTTTTGGGAAAAAACTTGAAATGGTTTTGAGCGACCTTATATCTAGAAGTGAAGAGGATGCCGCTAGGGCCTCTGAATGAGACTAACACCCTTGCTCAATTGAGGAGTGTGTTACCTAACTGAAATCACGCCGATTCAGGTCATAAGAATGGATCGGGCGACTTAACAAGTCATTGTTAAGACTATTGCTTAATCAAAGAGGATAGGAATATGAGAACTGTCGATTTTACTCCACTGTACCGCAACGCGATTGGCTTTGACCGTCTACTGAACATGATGGAAAACAGCGCGGCGAAAAACGCCCAAGGCGGATACCCTCCATACAATATCGAGCAAAAAGAAGACAACCAATATCGCATTACCATGGCGGTAGCGGGTTTTGGCGATGAAGAGATCGATATTACTCAACAAGAGAATACTTTGATTGTGCGCGGTGAGCGTAAACCTGAAGAGAGCAAAAACTACATCTATCAGGGCATTGCCGAGCGCGATTTTGAACGTAAATTCCAATTAGCGGATTACGTGAAAGTGACTGGCGCGACTATGGAACATGGTCTGCTGCACATTGATTTAGAGCGCGAAATTCCAGAAGCGATGCAGCCACGCAAAATTGCGATTAACGGCAAGCACCTACTGGAAAACAAATAACTCTGCGCAGCGTTTTAACGCACTGAACGCGAGATAAAACGAAGCCCGCGAATTTCGCGGGCTTTTTGCATTGCTTAGTTTAGGTGTTTAGGCGTTGGCTTGTTGATACGCTTTTTGTACTTCTTCGGCGATGATGGCAATGCCTTGTTCCATCGCTTGCTCATTCTGCACATAGTTCATACGCAAGCATTCATGGGCATGTGGCCATTCTTGCGGCTGGCCGATAAAGAAATATTCGCCCGGTACAATCAATACGCCACGCGCTTTCAAACGTTGGTAAAGCTCGATTGTGGTGATCGGCAGTTCATCAAACCACAGCCAGAGGAAGATCGCCCCTTCTGGTTTATGGATGCGAAAACGCGGATCAGTAATCGCACTTTGCAGCAGCTTTACCGCATGTTGCGCTTTTTGGCGATAAAACGGCTTGATCACCTGCTCGCTAAGTCTCAGCAGATCGCCTTTTTCTATCATGCGTTGCACCAACGCTGGCCCCATACTGCCGGGCGCTAAGCTGATGATGCCATTCATGTTGGTCAGCGCTTGAGTTACCGCTTCATTGGCGATCACAATGCCGCAGCGCAGACCGGGTAGACCCAGTTTGGACAGACTCATGCACAAGATGGTGTTGTCATTCCAAAACGGTTCAACGTCTTCAAAAATGATATTCGGGAAGGGTACGCCGTAAGCATTGTCGATGATTAACGGTATGCCGTTATCACGCGCCAGTTGGTCGAGTTTGTGGATTTCCTCTTCGGTTAACACGTTACCGGTTGGGTTGGTGGGGCGAGACACACAGATCGCAGCCACCGACTCATCAACTTTCAGCTCAGAAAAGTCCACATGGTATTTGAACAGTCCTTGATCGAGCAGCTCAATCTCCGGACGGTAGGAGACAAAAATATCGTCATCAATGCCTGCATCACCGTAGCCAATGTATTCTGGCGCGAGGGGCAGGAGGATTTTTTTGTGTGAACCATCGGGCTGTTTACCGGCAAACAAGTTAAACAGATAGAAAAAGCCACTCTGGCTGCCGTTGGTTAAAGTGATGTTCTTTTCGCTGATATTCCAGCCATACGTCTCACGCAGCAGTGTGGCGAGCGATTTTACAAACACATCTTTGCCCTGTGGACCATCGTAATTGGTCATGGCATTGAGCAGAGAACCATCGGCCAGCATTTCGGCGCTGGTCTTGTGGAAATAATCGAGCATGGCAGGAATGGCAGCAGGATTACCGCCACCAAGCATGATCGCGCCTGGAGTGCGCAGACCATCGTTTAAATCATCCATTAACTGGGTAATACCGGAGTAGCGATTAAACTTTTCGCCAAAAGAGGAATACTGCATTGCTCGACTACCTAATGATTGCTGTGTGTTTGCGAAACGATATACCGGTGGAATCTCCGCCGTTTAGAATAGTTCTTGAACATACCGCAATGTATTTGCGAGGCAAAGCAATATTTTTGTGTCCCCTTCCTACTTGAAGCTGCAGCGGTGTTGGCTGCGTTCGTTCACCCCAATCACATAGTTTATCTATGCTCATGGGGATGAACTCACTTGCCGCCTACCTGCAACTCCAAGTCGTTTGGGGAGCGCGAGCAAAAACAAAGCCCAACTCAAAAGAGCTGGGCTTAACGTTTGATTACTCAAAGCGGCGTAGGTTTGCTCGCCGCTTTGCGTGACTGGCCTACATGACGAAATTATCGTGCTGCAGATTATTTTTGCAGCAGCGAAATGTCGGCAATTTGTAGGAACAGGTTACGTAGCTTGTTGAGCAGCGTGAGACGGTTCTTCTTCAGTGCTTCATCGTCAGCCATCACCATCACGTTGTCGAAGAAGGCATCGACAGGCGCGCGCAGGCCAGCCAGTTTGCTCAGAGCTTCTTGGTAGTTGCCAGTTGCAAACGCAGGTTCTAACGCTTCTGCCATGATTTCGACGGCTTCGGCTAAGGCTTTTTCCGCATCTTCTTGCAGCAGAGCGAGATCGATTTCTTCACCCAATTCGCCATCGTACTTAGCCAGAATGTTACCTACACGCTTGTTGGCAGCGGCCAGTGCTTCGGCTTCTTCAAGAGCGCGGAAGTGCGATACCGCTTTCACACGCTGATCAAAGTCAGCGGGTTTGGTTGGGTTACGCGCCAGTACCGCTTGGATGATGTCGATGCTAAAGCCGGCATCTTGGTACCAGGTTGGGAAACGGCCAAGCATAAACTCGATCACTTCCTGCTCAACGTTGGCATTCGTCAGGCGGTCACCAAACAGGGATTTGGCTTTGGCAATCAAATCCACCAGATCCAATTGGTAGCCGTACTCAACCAGAATACGCAGCACACCCAGTGAAGCACGACGCAGAGCGAATGGGTCACTGCCTTTCGGCGCTTGGCCAATACCAAAGATACCGACGATAGTATCGAGTTTGTCAGCCATCGCGACCGCAGCAGAAACCCCACGGCTTGGCAGTTCATCACCCGCAAAACGTGGCATGTACTGCTCGTTCAGCGCAACAGCCACTTCTTCTGCTTCACCATCGTGACGCGCATAGTGCATACCCATCACGCCTTGGGTGTCGGTAAATTCAAACACCATCGAGGTCATGAGATCACATTTGGCCAGTAGGCCAGCGCGCTTGGATTTCTCTACGTCAGCACCGATCTGCTCTGCGATGTAGCCAGCCAGTTCAGTAATGCGGTCGGTTTTGTCTTTAATCGTGCCGAGTTGCTGTTGGAAAATCGCGTTTTCTAGCAGAGGTAAGCGATCCACCAATGGGCGCTTGCGGTCTGTATTAAAGAAGAATTCTGCATCCGCCAGACGTGGACGAACTACCTTCTCGTTACCTTCCACAATGTGGCGAGGCTCTTTCGATTCGATGTTCGAAACGAAGATGAAGTTAGGCAGCAGTTTTTTGCTTGCGTCATAGACTGGGAAGTATTTTTGGTCACCTTTCATGGTGTACACCAAAGCTTCTGCCGGAACTTTGAGGAATTTTTCTTCAAATTTCGCCGTCATCACCACTGGCCATTCCACCAGCGAGGTCACTTCTTCTACCAGCGCATCTTCCAGATCCGCGATACCGCCGAGCTCCTGAGCCGCTTGTTGTGAGCCTTCGATGATCATCGCTTTACGAGTCGCGTAGTCAGCGATGACTTTGCCGCGCTCTTCAAGAATCGCAGGGTACTGCTCAGCCGATTCGATGGTGAATTCCGCTTCACCCATAAAGCGGTGACCACGGAGGGTGCGTGCAGAAGCAACACCCAAAATTTCGCCTTGGATCAGTTCGCTACCAAACAGGATAGTCAGAGTTTTTACTGGACGGATAAATTGGGTTTCTTTATCGCCCCAACGCATTGGTTTCGCAATTGGCAGGTTAGCCAGCGCTTTGGCAGCCATGTCCACGACCACAGAAGCGGTTTGTTGGCCTTGCACTTGTTCTTTGAACAGCAGCCATTCGCCTTTGTCTGTGACGAGACGTTCTGCTTGCTCTACCGTGATGCCATTGCCACGCGCCCAGCCTTCAGCGGCTTTGGTTGGCTTGCCATCGGCATCAAACGCAACGTTGACGGCTGGGCCACGTTTTTCAACGACGCGATCCGGTTGGCTTTCTGCCAAATTGGCGACTTTCAGAGCCAAACGGCGTGGCGTGGCAAACCAAGTTACGCCTTCATGGGCGATGTCAGCTGTTGCCAGTTCTGCCGCAAAATTCGCTGCGAAGGCTTCAGCCAGCGTGCGCAGTTGCTTTGGTGGCAGCTCTTCTGTGCCTAGCTCAATTAAAAATTCTTTTGCCATGTGACGTCTTCCCCTTACTTCTGTTCTGACTTCTTACACATAGGGAAGCCCAGAGCTTCACGGGATGCGTAATAAGCTTCGGCGACCGATTTGGTTAGGTTGCGAATGCGCAGAATGTAGCGCTGACGCTCAGTCACTGAGATCGCTTTGCGTGCATCGAGCAAGTTGAAGGCGTGTGCCGCTTTCAAAATACGCTCGTAGGCTGGCAGAGGCAGTGGCTTTTCAAGCTCTAGCAGGTATTTACACTCTTTTTCGCACTGGTCGAAGTAAGTGAAGAGGAAATCCACATCCGCGTGTTCAAAGTTGTAAGTGGATTGCTCAACTTCGTTTTGGTGGAAGATGTCGCCGTAAGTCACTTTGCCGAGTGGACCATCGGTCCAGACCAGATCGTAAACGGAATCCACGCCCTGAATGTACATGGCTAGACGCTCAATACCGTAAGTGATTTCGCCGGTCACAGGCTTACACTCAAGACCACCCACTTGCTGGAAGTAAGTAAACTGAGTCACTTCCATGCCGTTTAGCCACACTTCCCAGCCAAGACCCCAAGCACCTAAGGTTGGGTTTTCCCAGTTGTCTTCCACAAAACGGATGTCATGCACACAAGGGTCAACGCCCAGTACGCGCAGTGAACCTAAGTACAGCTCTTGGATGTTGTCTGGTGATGGTTTAATGATCACCTGGAACTGGTAGTAGTGCTGCAGACGGTTTGGGTTTTCACCGTAGCGGCCGTCAGTAGGGCGGCGTGAGGGTTGAACGTACGCGGTTGCGATAGGTTCAGGACCTAATGCTCGTAAGCAAGTCATCGGGTGAGAAGTACCTGCACCCACTTCCATGTCGAGAGGTTGCACAATAGTACAGCCTTGTTGGGCCCAATAATCCTGCAGCGCGAGGATCATACCCTGAAAGGTTTTGATGTCGTATTTTTGCATAGTCAGGTTCGCGCGATTCTTCTGTCTGAATTGATAAAAAATAACACTGAAGTATACCCAGATATTCCCTGACAAAGTAGCGGAAATCTTGCTGAATTAATCGACAATAATTTCTTTTACGCTCATTTTTCCCGACTTTTGTGCCAATTTCTCTCTGAGTCATGGAAAAGTGGGTAACGAGGGTTGCGATTCCGGATTTCGGTGGTTAGAATTCGCTCCGTCTTTGGGGAGTAGCTGGTCGCTAAGTTTTCAACTTGGTGATTCACACATCAACATATTTGGTACTCAATTACCATGGTGTGTGAGACCTGAGCCTTCAGGTTTAGCAAGACCTTAGACAAACAACGCGAACTGGGATAGGGCGTGATTGTTTGTCTACGGTTCGATAATAAACCCCTGTCCCACAGAGCATGTCATGAGCGTTTTAGCGATTTCAATTACTACGGTGGCTTTGGCTGAGATTGGGGATAAAACTCAACTGTTATCCTTGTTACTCGCCAGCCGTTACCGTAAACCCATACCGATTATTGCCGCCATTTTTCTTGCGACGTTAGCCAATCATGCACTGGCCGCTTGGCTAGGTGTGGTGGTCGCAGATTATCTTTCTCCCGACATTTTAAAATGGGTGTTGGTGGTCAGTTTCCTTGCGATGGCGGGTTGGGTTCTCATCCCAGATAAATTGGATGGAGAAGAGTCTATCTCTACTCGCGGTCCTTTTGTGGCCAGTTTTATTGCCTTCTTTATGGCTGAAATTGGCGATAAAACCCAAATTGCCACCTCGATTTTAGGGGCGCAGTATGCCGATGCCCTCAGCTGGGTGATTGTTGGGACGACCTTAGGTATGTTGCTTGCGAATGTTCCAGTGGTGCTGATTGGTAAACTGTCGGCCGACAAAATGCCGCTTGGGTTGATCCGTAAAGTGACCGCCGGTTTGTTTTTGGCGATGGCTCTGGCAACGGCATTTTACTGAGCGGTGAGCGCTTGATTTAGGCTTTGCAGCGTGACCTATCACCCATCCTGATGTGGATTATCATGCTAGGGTATGAGCAGGGTTCAAGAGTAAGAGGACACCATTATGCTGACTCGTTACATGGGGATGACACCAAAAAGCCAGAGTTACTTATTCAGTTTTGGCTTAGTGTTAACATTACTCGGTATGTCGTTAACCGATTTATGGATGCCGATGGTGGTGGGCGCGATTGTGATGACGGCGTTAGCGGTCGAATCTTGGATTCGCGTTGCCCATATTATTCCGCTGCACGATGAAGTGCGAGCGCTGCAAAAACAACTCAATAGATTGCAAGCAGAGCTGCGTAACCTCGAAGAAGAGTAAATCAGATTGCTATCAAAAAAGACTGCCTCGGCAGTCTTTTTTATTGTCATCCCTAAACCACCGCTTTTAGCGGTGGTGATTGTTTGTTAGGCCAACCCTTTTTTAATCAAGTACTGATAGGGCAGTTGGTCGATCTGCGCACCGAGTAATTGGTGATCCATAAAGCGGCAAAAACTCGGAATATCACGCGTGGTGGAGGGGTCATCGGCCGTAACCAATAACACTTCGCCGTCTTGCATCGTACGAATGGTTTTCCTGACCATCATCACTGGCTCTGGGCAGCGTAATCCTTCTGCTTCTAAAGTATGCGTGGCAATGTTCGGATTGAAAGTCATGCTAAAACCTGTTGGGTGTCACAATTAAGGCGTAGATGATACTGGTGGAGAAAAATTATTCAATAATCGCTTGGCAAAAGGATCATTTTGTTATAACTTCTTTAACAAGTTAGTAACAAGTTAAGCGAGGGAATAATGTTAACCACACTCGATAGACTGACCATCTATGCCGTTTTGTGTTTTATTTCCTTGTGTGCTTTGGGCTTGGGAGAGACCACACAAGCTCAGTTGATGCCAGTGTTAGGTACCGCTGCCTCCATCTTTGGTATTTGGCTAGAGATGCGCAGCGAACAAGACACCACTCAGCAACCACATCGTTAACCAACGTGACTGACTACGCTCAATTACATTCCGACACTATCCCCATTTTTCTTGGGCTTCCCCGCTGAAAGGCGGGATTTTTTTGCCTGCTATTTATAACCAGATACGTTCACCATGAGAAACCCGCCAACAGCGCGGGTTTCTTTCCATTTGAATCAATACGTTTTGGCTTAGAGTTTAACGACCACGCGGCCTGTCACTTGGCCATTGGTAATCGCTTCAGCGTATTCTGGCACTTGTGACAAGCTGATTTCGTAGCATGCTTGAGCGTAGTAGCTTGCAGGCAACAACTCCGCCAGCTTCTTCCATGCAGCAAGGCGTTTCTCGACAGGGCAAGAGACGGAGTCAACGCCCTGTAAACGCACATTGCGCAGGATAAATGGCATGACTGTGGTCGGCAGATCAAAACCACCCGCCAGACCACAAGCGGCAACGACCCCGTTGTAGTGCATTTGTGCCAGCACTTTTGCTAACACTTTACTGCCTACGGTATCGACCGCACCAACCCAGAGCTGCTTTTCGAGCGGTCTGGAGGCTTCACTAAATTCTTGGCGATCGATAACGCGCGAGGCACCGAGTTGTTCTAAAAGAGGGCCATTTTGTGCTACGCGTCCTGTCACCGCCACGACCTTATAGCCAAGCTGAGCAAGTAAAGTGACGGCGACAGAGCCTACACCGCCACTGGCTCCGGTGACTAAGATTTCGCCATCTTGCGGTTTGATGCCACCGTCAATCAGAGCCTGTACACACAACATGGCGGTAAAGCCTGCAGTACCAATCATCATGGCTTGCTGGCTGGTTAAGCCTTGTGGCAGTTTCACCAGCCAATCGGCATTTAATCGCGCTTTTTGCGCCATGCCCCCCCAATGATTTTCCCCTACACCCCATCCGGTCAGAACCACGGCATCACCGACTTGATAACGTGCATCGGCTGATTCCAATACTGTGCCTGCAAAATCAATCCCCGGAACCATAGGAAATTCACGGATAATTTTGCCTTTGCCAGTAATGGCGAGACCATCTTTGTAATTGAGCGAAGAGTAGTTGACCGCTACTGTCACATTGCCTGCGGGCAGCTGATCATCGTTAATTTGAGTGACCGTCGCGTGAGTAGTTTTGTCTTGTTGAGTAAGCAGCAACGCGTTGAACATATGGGATTTCCCTCTATTTATGCCTTTTCTACCTGAATGGACAAGTAGTCGGGTATGGATGGTAAAGCCAAGCGAAAGCGAGGAGTATGCCAGCCTATCTATGGAGCGGACTGGATATAGAACAAGTTTTAGCAAGAATTGTTCAGGAATGAAATGGTTGATTTTTCAACACTTGACCTTGGCCACTTCGCTCGATGCTGATGGCTCGCCGGTAAAGAGAAAGAGCCCCACACAAGGCGGGGCGAAGATTATTTAGCTAGGAAGAAACGATACGCTGGGTTATCGGTTTCATCTTTATAGCGATAACCGAGTTCAACTAAATGCTCTGAAAAGCGCACCAGATCTGGTGTATCGAGTTCAAAACCACACAGTACGCGGCCGTAGTCTGCGCCGTGGTTGCGGTAGTTGAACAAGCTGATGTTCCAGTGGGTGCCGAGCATACTCAAGAATTTGAGCAGTGCACCGGGGTATTCAGGAAACTCAAAGCTGTACAAACGCTCGGTCAGTGGTTTGGAAGGGCGACCGCCAATCATGTAACGAATGTGCAGCTTAGCCATTTCATCATCGGAGAGATCTTGCACCGGATAGCCGGATTGGCGCAGCTCGTGAATGATCGATTTCAGCTCTTCTGGACCGCCAACTAAGCGCACACCGACAAAAATATTGGCCAGTTGGTCGTCACTGTAACGGTAGTTAAATTCGGTGACGGCACGGTTACCAATAATTTGGCAGAAGTCGAAAAACGCCCCTTTGCGCTCTGGAATGGTCACCGCGAGTAAGCCTTCGCGTTTTTCACCCAGTTCGCAGCGCTCCGACACGTAGCGCAAACCGTGGAAGTTGGTGTTGGCGCCAGAAAGTACCGTCCCCAACTGTTTGCCTTTGAGCTGCTGCTGTTCGGCAAATTTCTTTAGTCCCGCCAGCGCCAATGCGCCAGAAGGTTCAGCGATCGCACGAGTATCTTCAAAGATGTCTTTCACCGCCGCGCAGATTTCATCACTGGAAACCGTCACGTGCCCATCAATGTATTGCTGGCAAAGGCGAAAGGTTTCATCGCCAATTCGTTTTACTGCCACACCATCAGCAAACATGCTGACTTGATCCAGCACCACGGGTTTACCCGCATCCAAAGCGGCTTTGAGACAGGCAGAGTCTTCCGGTTCAACCGCGATGACTTGGATCTCCGGCATCAACTGTTTGACCAGAACCGCCACTCCCGCCGCTAAACCGCCGCCACCGACCGGCACAAAAATGTAATCCAAGTGACCGTTTTGCTGCAGCATTTCCATGCCGATCGTGCCTTGGCCTGCGATCACCAAAGGGTGATCGAATGGCGGTACAAAGGTGTAGCCTTGTTCTTTGGATAAACGTTCTGCTTCAGCTTTGGCTTCATCGAAATTGCTGCCGTGCAGCAGCACTTCGCCGCCAAATCCGCGTACCGCTTCAACTTTAATGTCTGGCGTGGTGCGTGGCATGACGATGGTGGTTTTGATGCCAAGTTTAGTTCCAGACAGCGCCATGCCTTGAGCATGATTACCAGCAGAAGCGGCAATTACGCCCGCGGCTTTTTGTGCTTCGCTGAGGTGCGACACCATGTTGTAAGCACCGCGCAGCTTAAACGAGTGTACTGGCTGGCGATCTTCACGTTTGATCTGCACTTGGTTACCAATTCGCGCCGAAAGACGCGGCATGGTTTGCAATGGCGTGACGTTGGCTACCTCATACACCGGAGAGCGCAAGATCTGGCGCAGATACTCTGCGCCAGTTTGATTGGTTAACCCCATGGCTTAGCCCTCAAGTTTGGACTTATCGCGCACTGCACCTTTGTCGGCGCTGGTTGCCATGCTGGCATAAGCTTTCAGCGCCAAAGAAACGGTACGCTGGCGATCCACTGGTTTCCAGCCGAGTTTATCTTGTTCAGCACGGCGAGCTGCTAGCTCAGATTCGCTGACTTCGAGCGTGATCGAACGGTTGGGAATATCAATCGCGATGCTATCGCCACTGCGTACCAAGCCAATCGTACCGCCATTGGCTGCTTCCGGAGAGGCGTGACCAATCGACAAGCCGGACGTGCCACCGGAGAAGCGGCCATCGGTCAGTAGCGCGCACTGTTTACCCAGTCCCATCGATTTGAGGTACGTGGTTGGATAGAGCATCTCTTGCATGCCCGGACCACCTTTTGGACCTTCATAACGAATGACCACGACATCGCCGGCTTTGACTTGGCCGCCAAGAATGCCGTTGACCGCATCTTCCTGACTTTCATACACCACGGCAGGGCCACGGAATTTGAGGATACTTTCATCTACGCCAGCGGTTTTTACGATACAGCCATCCAGCGCCAAGTTGCCTTTCAGCACGGCAAGACCGCCATCTTGACTGTAAGCATGCGCTTTATCGCGGATACAGCCCTCTTGGCGATCGTCATCGAGCGTATCCCAGCGACAATCTTGCGAGAACGCTTGGGTGGTGCGAATACCGGCAGGACCTGCGCGGAACATAGTACGTACGGCTTGGTCTTCGCTTTGCTTCACATCGTATTGTGCAAGCTGTTCTTGCAGTGACATGCCCAGTACGGTGCGGGTTTGATCGTTGAGTAAGCCTGCACGTTGCAGCTCACCCAAAATCCCCATCACACCGCCCGCGCGGTGCACATCTTCCATATGGTATTTCTGAGTGGAAGGCGCGACTTTACATAAGTGCGGCACTTGGCGAGACATACGATCGATATCGGTCATATCAAACGCCACATCGCCTTCCTGCGCTGCTGCCAACAGGTGCAATACCGTGTTGGTGGAACCACCCATCGCAATGTCTAGCGCCATCGCGTTTTCAAACGCCGCTTTGTTGGCAATATTGCGTGGCAGAGCCGAAGCATCATCTTGCTCGTAGTAACGTTTAGTGAGCTCAACAATGCGTTGCCCTGCGCTCAAAAATAGCTGTTTGCGATCGGCATGCGTGGCGAGTAGTGAGCCGTTACCCGGCTGAGAGAGGCCCAGCGCTTCAGTCAAACAGTTCATCGAGTTGGCGGTAAACATCCCCGAGCAAGAGCCACACGTTGGGCACGCCGAGCGTTCAATCTGCTCACTTTGGGCATCCGATACTTTGGGGTCAGCGCCTTGGATCATGGCATCGACCAAGTCGAGCTTGATGATTTGGTCAGAAAGCTTGGTTTTTCCCGCTTCCATCGGGCCACCAGAGACGAAAATCGCCGGGATATTGAGGCGCATCGCCGCCATCAGCATTCCCGGAGTGATTTTGTCACAGTTGGAGATACACACCATGGCATCGGCGCAGTGCGCGTTGACCATGTATTCGACGGAATCGGCGATCAGTTCACGCGATGGCAGCGAGTAGAGCATGCCGCCGTGACCCATAGCGATACCGTCATCGACCGCAATGGTGTTGAACTCTTTGGCAATGCCGCCAGCGGCTTCAATTTCACGCGCAACCAGTTGGCCGAGATCTTTTAAATGCACATGGCCGGGAACAAATTGAGTGAAGGAGTTGACCACCGCAATGATCGGTTTACCAAAATCTTCCTCTTTGACGCCGGTGGCGCGCCATAATGCGCGCGCACCCGCCATGTTACGTCCGTGTGTGGTGGTAGCGGAACGGTACTTAGGCATGGAAACTCCTTACTTCGCTGCTGGGTAAACGTAATCCAACCAGCCCCACTTATCTTCTGTGGTGCCTTTGAACAGACCAAAGTAAGCATCTTGTACTACCTTGGTGATGGGGCCGCGTTTGCCTGCACCCACGGTGATCTTATCCACACTACGCACCGGAACCACTTCGGCTGCGGTACCGGTCATGAAAATCTCATCAGCCAGATAGAGCGCTTCACGGGAGATGTTAGCTTCGCGCACTTCATAACCCATGTCGCGTGCCAGCGTCATGATCGAATCACGAGTAATGCCCGGCAGGATGGAGCTGGTGGTCGGTGGGGTCAGGATCACGCCGTTTTTCACTACGAAAATGTTTTCGCCCGCACCTTCAGAAAGATAACCATCGACACTCAGCGCGATGCCTTCCGCGTAACCGTGGCGACGTGCTTCGCCACCAACCAGTAGAGAAGATAGGTAGTTACCGCCCGCTTTTGCCGCGGTTGGAATGGTGTTCGGTGCCGCACGATGCCAGCTTGAAACCATGGCATCCACGCCATTTTCTAGCGCTTCTTCACCGAGGTAAGCACCCCAAGGGAAAGCGGCAATCATCAGATCCATTTCGGTGCCGACTGGTGGACACACGCCAAGACCCACGTTACCCACATACGCCAGTGGGCGAATGTAAGCGTTATCGAGTTTGTTGACGCGTAAGGTTTCGCGCGTCGCTTCCATGATGGTCTCAATCGAATAAGGGATTGGGAAGCGGTAGATTTTGGCTGAATCAAGCAGGCGCTGCGCGTGTTCGCGATGGCGGAAGATGATAGGGCCTTTTGGGGTGTTGTAGCAGCGAACGCCTTCAAACACCGAAGTGCCGTAGTGCATTGCATGGGTGAGTACGTGAACGGTCGCATTCGCCCATGGGATCATCTCGCCATTGAACCAAATGTAATCAGCAGTTTTTGTTGCCATGATTGCCTTCCTTATGCGCAAATCTTTTGTTGTAAGTTGTTATTGGGCAGCTCGTCATTTCTGATCGCTGTGACTTCCACAGTACGCACATCCCACAGTTTTTCAATTTGATTGGTCAGGGTCGTGATCGGTCTGTCACTGTCGACAATGATCTCAACGCTGGCGATTTTGCTTTCATGATTTTGGGTTGCCGCGACTTGCTTGATGACAAAACCACGATGACGCGTCACGCGCAAAACGCGCTCTAATAAAACCGGTTTATCGTCCGCTTTAATATCGAGTAGATAACGTTGCATGTGGCCTCTCCCTAGGTGTTCTCAAGCATGTCAGTGTTGGATGCGCCCGGTGGCACCAGTGGCCACACGTTCTCTTCTTCATCAATCAGCACGTGCAGTAGATAAGCGGTTTTGCTGGCGAGCATTTCACGCAGTGCAGGCTCGACTTCTTCTTTGCGGCTGATGGTTTTGCCGGGGATGTTGAAGGCTTTGGCCAGCATCACGAAGTCTGGGTTGTCATCCAAAATGGTTTCGCTGTGGCGACCATCAAAGAACAGTGATTGCCATTGGCGCACCATGCCCAAACGTTGGTTATCCAGCAGCACCATTTTGACGGGGATCTGGCGACGCTTCAGCGTGCCAAGCTCTTGCACGTTCATCATGAAAGAACCATCACCGCTGATCAGGATCGATTGATCGTCAGGACGCGCGACCGCAGCCCCCATTGCCGCCGGTAAACCAAAGCCCATGGTGCCAAGGCCTGCGGACGAGATGAAGTTTTGTGGTGCGCGCGGTTGAATGTGCTGCGCGGCCCACATTTGGTGTTGGCCAACGTCGGTCGAGACAATCGAAGAGTCCGGCATCATGTCCGACAGTTGCTTGAGCAGCAGTGGTGCGAAGATGTTGTCGCCCGGATGATCGTAGCGCCATTTGAACCCGCTACGCAGGCTCTCACTATGATGTACCCAAGGGGATATGTCGTGGCTCAGTTCCAACTGCGGCAGGATGAGGTTGATATCACCGCGCAGTGCCGCGTGCGCATGACGCAGTTTGTTGAACTCGGCGGCATCAATATCGACATGGATCACTTTGGCGTGAGGTGCAAAGGTATCAAGCTTGCCTGTCACGCGGTCATCGAAACGCGCGCCAACCGCGATCAGCAAATCACACTCTTGTACGATCAAGTTTGCCGCTTTGGTGCCGTGCATGCCCAGCATGCCAAGATAGTGTGGGTCGTGACGCTCAATGGTGCCCAAGCCTTTGAGTGTGCTGACTGAAGGCATAGGATTGAGGCGTAAAAACTCACGCACTGTGTTTGTGGCATTCGCCAGTTGCACTCCACCACCGACATACAATACTGGGCGCTTACATTGCGTGAGCAGCGCTTGTGCGTTGGCTAGCTGCGTTGCATCCACCTGTGGCATAGCGGGTGGGGTAAAGCTTGGCAAAGCGGAGACCGGCGCTTTGCCGAGCTGTACGTCTTTGGCGATATCCACCAACACTGGGCCGGGACGACCGGTCTGCGCAACCTCAAACGCTTCGGCTAAGGTGGGTGCTAGCTCGTTGATGTCGGTGACTAAGTAGCTGTGCTTGGTACAAGAGAGCGACATGCCGATCACATCCATCTCTTGAAACGCATCGGTGCCTATGTGTGAGCTGGCCACTTGGCCAGTGATGGCGACCAGCGGAACCGAATCAAGAAAGGCATCCGCCAAGCCTGTCACCAAGTTGGTGGCGCCGGGGCCAGATGTGGCCATGCACACCGCCACTTTCTGCGTTGAGCGCGCCATACCAATCGCGGCCATGGCCGCACCTTGTTCATGGCGGCAGAGGATGTGCTCAACGCCTCCGTCATACAGCGCATCATAAATCGGCATGATAGCGCCGCCAGGGTAACCAAAAACGGTTTTGATGCCCTGTTGCTTCAATGCGGCAACGACTAACTGTGCTCCGGTCATCGTGCCTCCTTATGGCAACAATACGTGTCGCTGCCTTCCTGTGTGTTGTGTTTGCACTTCATGTGCCGCTCCCATTCTTCCTGCGTATTCTGGGGTTATTCCAACGGATAAGTACTGACCTGTATCTATCCGAGCTAGGGTATAACCTGTTCAGAATGTGCTTTTTTTAGTCTGTCTGAGTTGTAAAAAAACCCCCGGACTTTTCAGTGCGGGGGTTTTTTTGGATTTGGTTACTTATTTTTCGCCCACTCGCCCCCGCGTCGTCACTAGAATGACCACGATAATTAGGTTAATTAGAGCGTTGATGCGAGCGTTCAAGTTCATAGTAAAGTCGTTTGTTAGGGTTGAACTAATATCTTACCAATGTATTTGCGCTTCTAGTGTTAACACACATCTTCGTTACATGACAAGCAAAAACTCATTCTTTTTTCACATTCCCGTTTTATCTCACCACGCTATATAACCCATTCTGTGCTTTTTATCGCCACTTATTCAGGCGCTGAAGGCTTTTTGATCAAATACTAAGGGATGCAATGGGACTTGCGATCATTCATAGCCGCGCCAGTATTGGCGTGCAGGCACCTCCGGTCACGGTTGAGGTTCACATCAGTAACGGGATGCCGGGGTTTACCTTGGTAGGATTGCCAGAAACCACAGTAAAAGAGTCGCGCGATCGGGTGCGCAGCGCGATCATCAATTCTCGCTTTGAGTTTCCAGCGAAGCGCATTACGGTCAATTTAGCCCCAGCCGATTTACCCAAAGAGGGGGGACGTTTTGATTTACCGATTGCACTTGGCATTTTGGCGGCCTCGGATCAAATTGCGCGAACTAAGCTCGAAAGTTACGAATTTATCGGCGAATTGGCGCTATCGGGCGAAATTCGTGGCGTGAAAGGGGTGTTACCGGCCGCGCTCGCGGCTAACCAAGTGGAGCGCTGTTTGGTGGTGCCGCATAGTAATGGCGATCAGGCGGCTTTGGTCGGGGTTGAGCGGCATAAGTCGGCGCAAAGCTTACTCGAAGTGTGCGCGGACTTGTGTGGTCAGCAAACTCTATCTTTGTTTCAAAGTTCGCCCAGTGTGCAACAAGTGAGTCAGACGCGCGATCTGCAAGACATCATAGGTCAGCAGCAGGGAAAACGAGCTTTGGAAATCGCTGCGGCTGGCAATCACAACCTGCTGTTTCTCGGCCCTCCGGGGACGGGTAAAACCATGCTCGCTTCACGGCTGTGCGATTTACTGCCAGAAATGAGTGATGAAGAGGCGATGGAAACAGCCTCGATTGCCTCTCTCACGCAGCAAGAGATAAACCAACACAACTGGAAATTGCGCCCTTTTCGTGCACCGCACCATTCAAGTTCAATGGCGGCTTTGGTTGGGGGCGGCACCATTCCGCGCCCCGGTGAAATTTCTCTCGCCCATAATGGACTACTGTTTTTGGACGAAATGCCGGAGTTTGAGCGTAAAGTGCTTGATTCACTGCGTGAACCGCTGGAATCGGGTGAGATCGTGATTTCTCGCGCGCAGGGGAAAACCCGTTTTCCAGCACGCTTTCAATTGGTCGGCGCGTTAAATCCAAGCCCTACGGGCTACTACGAAGGCAGTCAGGCCAGAGCCAATCCGCAGAGTATTTTGCGTTATTTGAGCCGGCTTTCAGGCCCTTTGTTGGATCGCTTTGATATGTCGATTGAGATCCCAGCGTTACCCAAAGGTACGCTCGCCAATGGGGGCGATCGTGGTGAATCGACGGCGGCTGTGCGCCAGCGAGTGTGGGTAGCGCGTGAGCGTATGTTGGCGCGATCGGGCAAAGTGAATGCTTTGCTGCAAAGTCGAGAAATTGAACAGTATTGCCCTTTGCTTAAAGCGGATGCGGAATTTCTAGAAAGCGCGCTGCATCGCTTGGGTTTATCTATTCGGGCTTACCATCGCATCATTAAAGTGGCGCGAACCATAGCGGATTTGCAAGGTGAAGCGCAGATCGCTCGTCCACATTTGGCCGAGGCGTTGGGCTATCGAGCGATGGATCGCTTACTTAAACAGCTCAGTGCGCAGAACGTCTAGTACTCTGACCTGCAGAGTTCATGTTTCATTACGATGACAAGTTTGTATAATCACACGCTGTTTTTTTACTCATCTTTGAACTGAGAACTATGTTGGCTTACTTGCTCCTTGCGCTGAATGTGACCGTGGTGGTGTTAAATTCGGCCTTTCATTCGCTGCTGATCTGCTTGATTGCTTTGATTAAACTGTTGCTGCCGTCAGCCGCATGGAAAGCGCAGGCCACGCAAGCGGCGAATTGGGTGATGTGGTCATGGGCGAGTGTGAACGCCTGGGTTTTGCAGCTTTCCAACCGCGTGGAATGGGATATTCAAGGCGGTGAAACCCTGACTAAGCAGGGATGGTATCTGCTGATTTCCAATCACTTGAGTTGGACGGATATTGTGGTGCTGTGCTGCGTGTTTAAAGACCGCATCCCAATGCCGAAATTTTTCCTCAAGCAGCAACTGCTGTATGTGCCTTTCATTGGTATGGCGTGTTGGGCGCTGGATATGCCGTTTATGCGCCGCTATTCGCGTGAGTATCTGCTGCGCCATCCGCACAAACGCGGCCAAGATTTAGCGACGACGCGCCGTTCGTGTGAGAAATTCCGTTCGGTGCCGACCACAGTTGTAAACTATGTGGAAGGGACACGTTTTCATGCTCAGAAACAGCAACGCAGTGGCTTGGGTTATCAGCATGTATTGCAGCCGAAAACCGGTGGTATTGCCTACACGTTAGCCGCCATGGGTGAGCAGTTCGAGCATATTATTGATGTGACTTTGGCCTATCCGGATAACCGTCAACAACCGTTTCGTGATTTATTGATGGGCCGTATGCAGCGCATTGTGGTGCACATTGATTTGCTACCGGTGGATAAACAGGTACAAGGTGATTACTTCAACGATAAGCAGTTTAAGCGTCAGTTTCAGCTCTGGCTGAGCGAGGTGTGGCAGCGTAAAGATCAGCGATTAGAGCAGATTTACAAAGCCGATTAGCACTGAGAGGCTGATAAAGCGAAGGGAGCCATGGGCTCCCTTTGTCTTTTTCTCAATACCGAATCATGGGTTGAGATTACTTCAGCGTCAGCAGGTAGTTCACTAGGTCAAAATATTCGTCGAGGGATTTGACGGACTGACCTTGTACCAAATAACGGTTGTTCACAACAACGGCAGGCACACCCGTTAGGCCGCTATCTTGGAACTGTTTATCAAAACGGCGCACCATAGAATCCACGGCAAAGCCGTTGTAAGTCGCATCAAATTTCGCGGCATCAATCCCTTCATCTAGGAAAATTTGGCGCAGTTCTTGTTCATCTTTCGGTGGCTTACGCAGAGTGTGAATGCGGTTAAACATCACGGGCACCATTTTATCTTCCACTTCGAGTGCAATCATGGTTGCGTACGCTTTGCTCATCGCTGGACCCATGTTGCCACCCATGAAAGAGACGTGGTTTTTCTGCAGTTTTGCCCCTTCTGGCAACTGCTGCTTCAACTGAGCAATGATGGGTTCGAAAGTGTTACAGTGCGGGCAGTAAAATGAGAAAAACTCACTGACGACTGGTGAAGAAGAGGCGGGTGTTTTTAACACTTGGTAGTGTTCACCTTCTTTAAATTGAGCCGCATAGGCTGACACGCTTAACATCAGAGTTGCAACCAGTGCAAACAGCTTTTTCATGACTTTCTCCATTGGATTTATTGTGTTGGCTTACCACTGCGGCTGCAATGATAACGGGGGTTCTTGTAAAGTGGCAATCTGCTCTTTAAAAGCGAGGATCTGATTCTCCCAGTATTTCGCGTCATTAAACCACGGAAATGCGATTGGAAAAGCCGGATCTTGCCAGCGTTTGGCGAGCCATGCCATGTAGTGCACCATGCGTAGACCACGTAAAGGCTCGATTAGTTTCAATTGTTGAGGATTAAAATCGCAAAACTCTTGGTAGCCTTCCAAAACGATATCTAATTGGATCAGTTTGTCTTGGCGATCACCATGCAACAGCATCCAGAGATCTTGAACGGCAGGGCCATTGCGCGCGTCATCCAGATCGACAAACATCGGGCCATCGCGCCATAAAATGTTGCCGGGGTGGCAGTCTCCGTGCAGACGGATTTGCGGCTGGGTGGGTACCCAATGCTGCTTGATTTCAGCGATTAAGACATCGAGATCATGAAAAAACACCCGCTGTAAATGAGCAGGAATGCAGTGACTGTACTCCAAGGTATGTCTGGGTTGGTGTAAGTATTCATCCAGCGACAAAGTTGGGCGGTGGAGAAAGGGTTTACTTGCTCCGACTTTGTGAATGCGCCCCAGAAAGCGGCCAACCCACTCTAAGTGTTCCTCATTATCCACTTCGTATTGGCGACCGCCCATGCTGGTAAACAGGGCAAAACGGTAGCCTTGATAGTGGTGTAGCGTCGCGCCATTGAGTCTCAGCGGCGGGACGATCGGGATCTCTTCTTGTTCCAGTTCGAGCGCGAAATCATGCTCTTCTTGGATCTGCTCATCGGTCCAACGTTGTGGGCGATAAAATTTCACCACAAAGCGGCGACGCTCTTCATCGGTAAACTGGTAGACGCGGTTTTCATAGCTGTTGAGTGGCAAAAAGCCTGACTCAGCACGAATGCCGATACTTTCCAGTGCGTACCAAATCAGATCGGGAGTTAAAGCATCAAAATGAAACGTGGCTTGGGTCATTGAATAAAAAGGGCTCATTACTGAGCCCTTTACCATACTGGTGAGTGTCAGAGCTTTTGAATAAATCGGCTCTCGACTTCAAGGGTAAATTGGTGGCTTTCGTCGTGCAGTATAAACTGAATTGTCGTGACCGCAGAGCTGAGATTTTCTGGTTTGGCTCCGAGCGTCATGGGTAGATTGAGTACTTCACCCGGTTGCACAACCACACTTTGTTTGCCGTACCAAGAGACCGGATCCAATCCTTTAACTGACAGCTGATAGGTCTGTGGCTGCTGGGTTTTGTTGATCACCTTGAGGTTGTAAGTGTTTTCAATTTCGCCCGAGCCGTTGGTTCTAAACAGTTGAGTGCGATCGCGAAGAACGGTTAACCCCGCGGGATCCACGGCGGCCACTTGAGCAAAGAACAAGCCAATCATGACTAAGAACACCGCTCCATAACCGAGCAGTTTGGGGCGCATCACTTTAGTGTGTTTGCCAGATAGGCGATGTTCTGTGGTGTAGCTGATCAGCCCTTTCGCGTAGCCCATGCGTTCCATGGTGTTGTCACAAGCATCAATACACGCACCGCAGTTGATACACTCATACTGCAAGCCGTCACGAATATCGATACCGGTTGGGCAGACTTGCACGCAGAGATCGCAATCAATACAGTCGCCTAAACCGAGCGCTTTGGGATCCGCTTTGCGAGAGCGTGGCCCACGTTGTTCGCCGCGCGCGACATCGTAGCCGACAATAAAGGTATCTTTATCGAACATGGCGGATTGGAAGCGCGCATATGGGCACATGTGGATACACATGATTGAGCGCATCCAGCCTGCGTTGCCGTAAGTACAAAGGGCAAAAAACAGTACCCAAAACACTGGCCAGAATGCGGCACTTAAAGTAAAGAAGTCGATCACCAGTGCGCGAATGGGCACAAAGTAGCCGACAAAAGTGAAGCCTGTGACTAAGGCAATCGCCAACCAAGCGATGTGCTTTAAGGTTTTACGCGCCACGAGTTCTGCCGTCATCGGACTGTTGTCTTGCTTACGTCTTTTGTTGGCATTGCCTTCGAGTTTTTCTTCAAACCAGATGTACATAAACGTCCACACGGTTTGCGGGCAGAGATAACCACACCAGACACGGCCTAAGAAGGTAGTGATAAAGAACAGGCCGAAGGCGGCGATCATAAACAGCAGCGCTAGTAAGGTCAGATCTTGTGGGTAGAGCGTGGTTCCGAAGAAGTTAAATTGTTGGTTGCCAATATCAAGCAAGATAGCTTGCCGATCGCCGTAAGAAATCCAAGGAACCAACCCAAACAACAGCAGCAGAAACCAGCCACCATAACGGCGCAGTTTCTGGAAGGTACCTTTACTTTCACGAACATAGATGTGATTACTTGGGTTAAAGCGATCCCCTCCTTGCCCTTTGTGGGTCTTGGGGTTGAACACTTTGGGAGTCACATCTTTAACATCGATTTTATCCTGACTCATGACACTATCCTTTTCAGGCATTCGGTGTGATTTCTTTTGCTCACACTCAAATACATTGCTCATTCCCTCTTAAAGGCTGATGTAAGAGGGGACTGATGGTTTTTTAGGCCGTAAGTATAGCGTCAATCAAACGTTTATTTCTTTAAGGCAATCAACCTTTAACAACAAATTCCCTTACAATTCTTCACCCTATTAACCACTTGATAAAAAAAGCGGCTTTCGCCGCTTGCTCATTTTGGTTTGGATGTGGACTGCCGAGCGTTATCCCCTTCCTACTTGAAGCTGCAGCGGTGTTGGCTACGCTCGTTCACCCCAATCACATAGTTTGCCTATGCTCATGGGGATTCACTTACTTGCCGCCTACCTGCAACTCCAAGTTGTTTGGGTATATCAACAGAATTATTTGATGATGCCTCGTGCACGTAAAATGGCGGTTTTGAAATCATCTTCATAATCTTTTTTAAGTCCTGGGATCACCGCATCTTTTGCGCTGTTACGCATCTTGAGATGGTAAATCAGCACATCATCGGTCAGATCTTCGAGAGCACCTTGGTAACCCGCTTCTTGAGCCAGTTTAAGTAAGAATTGAATCAAGTTGAGCTCGGAATCTTTGTGCCATTCAGGCTCAAGCAGTTGCAGTAGTTCTTCTACGCGATGACATTTCATGACTTTCTCCACAATTTTTATATACCCTTCCTACTTGAAGCTGCTGCGGTGTTGTCTACGTTCGTTCACCCCAATCACATAGTCTATCTATGCTCATGGGCTATGCTCATGGGGACTCACTCACTTGCCGCCTACCTGCAACTCCAAGTTGTTTGGGTATAGTGATTTGTGGCTAAAGGTACCAAAAGCGCTGAGCAATACCAATTCGCAGGCAAGAAAAAAGCGCAGGTTTTACTGCGCTTTTCAATTAAGCTGCCTGAACCACTTTGGTTTCGGGGGATGCGGTCAACGCATTTCTTTCAACCAGCGTGGGGGCTGTTGCTGTTTTTTTCGCAACGGGAGCCACTGCAAAACCACTGCGGCGACGCATTGCACTACGGTTTGTATTTGAAAACCTGACGGTTGTTGGGCGCATGACATAACCTAACTGTCAGGCATATCCATTGCCGATGCTACACCCTGGCTCATTATGAGTGGCTCTTGAGTACAGGACGTAACCGAGATTCACTCTTTTGGCGATTGCCGATCCGAACAATGAGACAGGAATAATGATATGCGTTCATATCGCAAATAGAGTAGCACCAGTTACTAAAATGATCGATAGTTGACCAATTTTGCGTAACATTTATTTTCAACTGCGTGGATTGAGTGAGACAAGGGTTAGCCCTTACTATGCAATTCTCACAACAGGAGGTGTCTATGTCGTTTATCAAGAAAACCCTCGCCAGTTTTGGGATTGGCTCTGCGAAAGTCGATTCGGTGTTGCAGCAGGAAGTGCTCTATCCCGGCCAATCCGTTAAGGTCATCATCCATGTTTATGGCGGCACAACAGCGCAAGTCATTGATAATATCGAGCTCAAGCTTTGTTGCCGTTATATTGCGGAAGTGGCGGATGAGCGCGGTCAGCAACAAGGCCAGCCAATGCGCCGAGTTCCTCATACCTACACCTTAGCCAACTGGTCTTTACCGTACGCCTTTACGATTGAGGCGGGTGAAACGCGTAATTTTGATATCGAACTCAGCATCCCTTGGAATACCCCAGTGACGATAGGGGATGCCAAAGTTTGGTTAGAGACCGGATTAGATATTGCGCTGGCGCTGGATCCTACCGATAAGGACATTCTCACCGTGCGCCCTGAGCCGATGATGGATGGTATTTTTAGTGCGCTGGAAGCACAAGGTTTACGTTTACGTCAGGTTGAGTGTGAGCAAGCCAAAGGCTTCGCACTGCCTTTTGTGCAAGAGTTCGAATTTGTTCCCACCACGGGGCCATTTCAAGGCCGCTGGCGTGAAGTTGAAATCGTGGCTTATCGTGATCCTGAAGCCTTACAGCTCTGGTTTGAGGTCGATCGTTATCAACGAGGCGCATCCGGCATGTTGGCCAGCTTGCTAGGGCGCGGTGAGCTCAAGCGACATCTCACTTTACCTGCGCACACATCACCACAGGAAGCCGGGGAGCAAGTGTTGGCGTTTCTTGATCGCAGCTGCTGATCTCGCGGCCTGAAATTTTAGCTAACACATGTAAGCTCAATGTGCGATACTAAAGCCAAGTTTCAGACTCGGATTGAGTGAGTATGTCGAACAGTTATGGCTTTAAAGAAGAAGTGGCCAATGCGATAAGTCATGGCGTTGGCCTTATCTTAGGGATAGTCGGTTTAGTGCTGCTGTTGGTCAAAGCGGTGGATCAGCAAGCCGATGCATTGACCATTACCAGCATGAGCATTTATGGCGGCAGTATGATTGCGCTATTTTTGGCTTCTACGCTGTACCACGCTATCCCTTATCAGCGTGCAAAACGTTGGCTAAAAACCTTTGATCACTGTGCTATTTATCTACTGATTGCGGGCAGTTATACGCCATTTTTACTGGTCAGTTTGCGCACACCACTGGCGGTTGGTTTGATGATTGTGATCTGGTCGCTCGCGCTTATTGGCATTCTGATGAAAATTGCTTTTGTCTACCGCTTCAAAAAGCTCTCTTTGGTGACGTATCTGACCATGGGCTGGCTTTCGCTGATCGTGATTTACCAGCTTGCCATTCATCTTGAGGTGGGTGGGCTCACTCTGCTGGCGGCGGGTGGACTTATCTATTCACTCGGGGTGATTTTCTACGTCGCCAAACGGATCCCATACAACCACGCCATTTGGCACGCTTTTGTGCTGGCGGGATGCGCATGCCATTTCTTGGCCATTTATCTGTATGTCGAGCCGATTTAGCTTTGACGGATAAGATAGGTAAAAGAGGAAACGCGCATTTAGCGCGTTTCAATCTGTTTGATGGTAGCGTGCAGTGTGTACTGACTCTGCTCTGCGAGGTTTAACTCCAGTGGTTTGCCTTCCATTGAAGTGCGCGGGCGCAAATAGGTTTCCGCCATTCGTTTGATCGACTGCCAAATCGTCACTTCCTGCTCTTCACTCCACACGCCTTGTGCATCCTGCACTCGAATCGCGAGACGAACCGCAATCACTGACTGACTACTCTGGTTAGTGATTGCACTGCTCAGCTTGAGCTGACCATGCTCATAGCGCGGAGCGCTCAGTACCACATCGACGCCTGAATCACTGAGTTGCAAAACAGAGCGATGATCACCCACAGTGATTGCCACACCACTCAATGTCGGTTGAGAGATCACCGGTGCAGCGAGCGGGAGAGGAGTCAGCTCGCTTGTCTGCTGGGGCTGAGTCTCTTGTGGCACATACTGCCAAGTAAAGTCATCGTTGAGCTGAATATAGCGGCCATCCTTGAGCTGTACAGTTTCACCGGCCCAAGTGGATAAGCTCACTAGGCTGGCTGCCAATATGAGTTTTTTCATTACGTTTCCTTTTAGTGACGCCAGAATGCCGGGAAAAAGAGCACCAAAATCGTCAGAATTTCTAAACGTCCCATCAACATTCCAAAGCTCAAGAGCCATTTGGCGGCATCCGGTAGAGGGGCAAAGTTACCCGTTGGGCCAATGATGCTGCCCATACCTGGACCCACGTTAGCGACGGCAGTGACCGCGCCAGAGATACTGGTCACAGAATCCAATCCCATTGCCGATAACGCGCCAGCCAGTACCACGATAGTGATGAAAAACGTCAAGCCAAAGGCGACAACGGAGCGGATGATCTCTTCATTAACCGGGCGCTTGTTATAGCGCTGGATAAAAATGCCAGAAGGGTGGATGAGATTCAGCAGTTGCTTTTTGAGCAGTGCCATCGCTATTTGGAAACGAAAGACCTTAATGCCGCCAGAGGTAGAGCCCGAGCAAGCGCCGACCATCAATAGGAAGGCAAAAATGGTTGAGGGGAGCGCGCCCCACGCGGTGAAATCATCCAGGCCATAGCCTGTGGTTGTGACGACGGAGACAATGTTAAACATCGAAACTCGCAGCGCATCCAATATCGCGTAATCGTTTTTGAGCCACAACCAACCTGCGACCAGTAAACTGGAGATCATAAAGAGCCAGAAGAAGCCGCGTACCTGCTCATCTTTGAGTAAGGCTCGTGCACTCTGTTTGCGCAGGGCCTGCACAAACAGTAAAAATGGCAGGCCGCCAAGAAACATAAAGAGTGTGCCAACCCAGTGCGCGCCGTGTGAGAAGCGGTTCATCGAGCTATCACTGGTCGAGTAGCCGCCGGTGGAAAGCGTGGTAAAGGCGTGATTAATCGCTTCAAACGGCGTCATACCTGTGGCGATATAGCTCAAAAAACAGAGCCCAGTCAAAACCAGATACACCGCCACAATGTTTTTCGCGACGGTTTTCGCGCGCGGGCTGCTTTTATCCGACCAATCAGACGATTCGGTTTGGAACAGCTTCATCCCCCCAACATTGAGCATCGGCAATACCGCTACCGCCATCACGATAAAGCCAACCCCACCTAACCATTGCAAAATGGAGCGCCACAGCAAAATACTGGGCGGCATATCATCTAAGCCACTGAGTACCGTGGAGCCTGTGGTGGTAAGGCCGGACATGGTTTCAAAATAGGCATCGGTAAAGCTGATGTGGTTGATAAACACAAAAGGCAGAGCGGCAAATGCGCTGGCAATCGTCCATACCAAGCTGGTGATCAGGAACATATCACGTACGTTGAGCCGAAAATGTTCAGTGCGACCGATACTTAAGCAGAGAAAAGCCACCAGATGGGTAATGATGACGGCTTGCGCGAAATCGAGAAAACCGCCGCTGCCAGTAAAAAATGCCACCAGAGTCGGCACGTACATGAATAGGGCTAGCTTAGACAGCACTAGCCCGATGATAAACGTAATTGGGCGTAAGTTGAGCATAGCGCCAACCTTTACAAGAAGAATGGGCTCGGCTGGAATAGCGTTTCCACGTCGGGCACATATTTTTTATCGACCAAGAACATGACGACGTGATCGTCTTGCTCGATGACAGTGCGGTCATGGGCAATCAGCACTTCTTCGCCCCGCACAATAGCGCCAATTGTCGTGCCCGGAGGCAGTTTAATATCGCCCACCGCTCGTCCTACTACCTTAGAGGTTGATTCATCGCCGTGGGCGATCGCTTCAATTGCTTCTGCCGCTCCACGGCGTAATGAAGAGACGTTGACAATATCGGCGCGGCGCACGTGAGTGAGTAGCGCAGAAATGGTCGCTTGCTGCGGGGAGATCGCTACATCAATCACACCGCCTTGGACTAAATCGACATAGCCGCTGCGTTGGATAAGCACCATGGCTTTCTTGGCTCCCATGCGTTTGGCAAGCATGGCCGACATAATGTTGGTTTCATCTTCATTGGTGAGGGCGATAAACACATCGACCTGATCGATATTCTCTTCCGACAGCAGCTCTTGGTCCGCGGCATCTCCACAAAAGACGATGGTATTTTCCAACTGTTCAGATAACTGTTCCGCACGTTGGTAATTATGTTCAATCAGCTTAACGCTGTAAGTTTGCTCTAGGCGTTTAGCGAGGCTGGCACCTATGTTACCGCCGCCGACAATCATGATCCGACGATACGGTTTTTCAAGGCGCTGCAACTCACTCATCACCGAGCGAATATGGTTACTCGCGGCGACGAAAAACACTTCATCATCCGCTTCAATAATGGTGGTGCCTTGCGGACGAATTGGGCGTCCCTGACGGAAAATCGCCGCCACGCGAGTATCGATGTGCGGCATGTGATCGCGTAGGGCAGAAAGGGCGTTACCAACCAGTGGACCACCGTAATACGCTTTAACGGCCACCAAGCTGACTTTTTCTTCGGCGAAGCTCACCACTTGCAGCGCGCCCGGATACTGGATCAAGCGCTCGATATAGCTGGTGACCAGTTCTTCCGGTGCAATCAGGTGATCGACGGGGACCGCGCCAGATTGAAACAGCGCTTCTTTTTCAGCGAGATATTGCGGAGAGCGGATACGCGCAATCCGGTTGGGCGTGTTAAACAGAGTAAAGGCGACCTGACAAGCGGCCATGTTGGTTTCATCGGTATTGGTGACCGCGACCAGCATGTCAGCATCTTGTGCGCCAGCTTCGCGCAGCACATCAGGGTGGCTGGCGTGGCCATTGACTACACGCAAATCATATTTATCTTGTAAATCGCGCAGTCGGTCAGCGTTTTTATCGACCACAGTAATGTCGTTGTTTTCGCCTACCAAGTTTTCAGCGAGCGTGCCGCCGACTTGTCCTGCACCAAGAATGATGATTTTCATAACTTGTTCTCTTTGTTTGCTCACGCCCAAGGTGAGTTGTGGCTCACCTTGGTTGACCGAATCAGTGTTGTTTGCTTAATACGGCGTAATAGAAACCGTCCATTGCTTCCTCTCCGGGAAGGATTTGGCGGCCGGGCTGCGCGGGATCGGAACCCACTAAGCGCGCATCTGGCGTGCGTTCAAGGAACGCTTTGACCTGTAGGCGGTTTTCTTGTGGTGTGATCGAGCACGTTGCGTACACCAAACTACCACCGGGTTTGAGTTGTTGCCACATCGCATCCAAAATTTCGCGCTGTAGCTCGGCTAATGCCGCGATATCGTCTGCGCGGCGCAGCCATTTGATGTCGGGATGGCGGCGAATCACGCCGGTCGCCGAACAAGGCGCATCCAACAAGATGCGGTCAAACTGTTCGCCTTGCCACCACTGTTGCGGGTAACGCGCATCGCCACAAATCACTTGCGCAGTGAGCTGTAAACGCTGCAGGTTTTCTCGCACGCGTTTGAGGCGAGTTTCATCACAATCAATCGCGACGACTTGGCTCGCTGGTGTGCGCTCCAAGATGTGCGCAGTTTTGCCACCGGGGGCCGCGCAGCAATCTAAAATCAGCTCTCCTGCTTGCGGTGCAAGGTAAGTCAGTGCTAACTGCGCAGCTGCATCTTGTACTGAAACCCAACCTTCGGCGAAACCGGGCAGTTGGTGCACATCACAAGGCGTTTCCAAGCACAGCGCATCTTCGGCTTGCGCATGAGGCGTAGTGACGATGCCAGCTTGTTCGAGCAGGGTTTGATACTCAGCACGAGTATGGTGTTGATGATTGACGCGTAGCCACATCGGCGCTTTGCTGTTGTTGGCTTCAACAATTTGTTGCCACTGCTCTGGATAGCTCTCTTTTAGGAGCTTGAGTAACCAGCTAGGATGACCGTAGCGCCCAGCATCATGGCTGGTGGCTTGGGCATCTAAGCCTTCTTGGTCACGCTGATAGTTACGCAGCACCGCATTGATCAAACCACGCAGACGAGGGCCTTTCAAATCTTGCGCGCCTTCAACGGTTTCCCCTACCGCAGCATGGGCGGGAATACGCATAAAGCTCAGTTGGTATAATCCGACGAGGATCAGGAAGTGGAATACGCGTTGTTTGCCTTTCAACGGTTTTTCCATCAGAGCTTGGCTGATGGATTCCAAACGTGGCAATTGGCGCAAAACGCCGTAGCAGATCTCTTGCAGCAGGGCGTGATCGCGTGGGCGAATTTGCTGCTGAGCCGCAGGCAAAGCATTGGACAGGGAGTGCCCTAAATCAACCACTTGGTAAAGAGCCGACGCAGCAGCGGCGCGAACATTCATAATAAAACCTAAACAAAAAGCCAAACCCTAGCCATCCATCGGCTAGGGTTTAGAGTTAATTGAGTTGTGAGCCGACGCTAAACCAGTCGGCGCGCGCATTGAGAATATCTTGTACCGGTAAGGCTTTTTTGCCCGGAATTTGTAGGCTTTCGAGCACCAACACGCCTTGTCCGGTTGCGACGTAAATGCCGCTTTTATCGGCTTGGACAATGGTGCCCGGAGCTTCAGTCACCGCTTGGGTTTCCACTCGGGCCTGCCAGACTTTGATGCTGTTTTCCGCCACCTCAAAATGGCTCATCGGCCATGGATTAAAGGCACGAATACAGCGCTCAATATGTGTCGCTGCATCACTCCAGTTAATACGCGCTTCTTCTTTGCTGAGTTTATGCGCGTAGTTCGCCAATCCATCATCTTGTTTGACCGCAACCGCTGTGCCTTGAGCGATATCTTGTAAGCACTCGAGCAGCGCTTGTGGACCAAGTTCTGCCAGTTTGTCGTACATCGAGGCACTGGTGTCGCTCGCTTCAATCGGCAGAGTCGCGATTTTCAGCATATCGCCGGTATCAAGGCCGACATCCATCCGCATGATGGTTACGCCAGTTTCGCTATCACCCGCCCAAATGGAGCGCTGGATCGGCGCCGCACCCCGCCAACGCGGCAGAATCGAACCGTGCACATTAATACAGCCAAGTTTAGGTGTATCCAAAACTACTTTAGGCAGTAGCAAGCCGTAAGCCACGACCACCATTAAATCGGCGTTGAGTGCGGCAAGCTGTTGTTTAGACTCGTCTGATTTAAAGTTCTCTGGCTGATAAACCGGAACGTTGTGCTCAAGTGCAAGGGTTTTGACTGGGCTGGCGGTGAGTTTTTTGCCGCGCCCCGCTGGGCGATCCGGTTGGGTGTAGACCGCAATAATCTCATGCTCCGAAGACAATAACGCCGCCAAGTGACGGGCGGCGAAATCCGGAGTACCTGCAAAGACAATACGTAGTGATTGGCTCAAGGTTACCTCACAGTAATTTATTTTTTCTCATTGAAGCGTTTGATTTTCTCTAGCTTCTCTTTGATGCGGTTGCGTTTGAGTGGTGACAGATAGTCAACAAACAGTTTGCCCGCGAGGTGATCGAGTTCGTGCTGTACACAGATAGCCAGCAGGTCATCTGCATCAAACTGGTACTCTTGACCATTGCGATCCAGCGCTTTTACGGTCACTTCTGCGGCGCGAGGCACTAAAGCTCGCGCACCTGGGACGGACAAACAGCCTTCTTCAATGCCATCTTCACCGCGCTTTTCGATGATCTCTGGGTTAATCAACACCATAGGCTGATCGCGAGTTTCAGAAATATCGATCACCACGATGCGTTGGTGAATATCGACTTGGGTCGCCGCTAAACCGATGCCTTCTTCGGCATACATGGTTTCCAACATATCATCGACGATTTGTTGGATTTCTGGGGTGACTTTTTCGACCGGTTTCGCAACGGTACGCAGTCGATCATCTGGGAATGTTAATACTTGCAATACAGACATATACACTCGAAATGTTGAACTGTGCCGAAACAGCTTAATGCGTGTTGGCTCAATTCTAGACATTTTATGACCCAAATGACAGCATCCGAACGTGATTTCTCCGAACCCCAGTCATTTTTTCGACCAAGGATGCAAGGTCATGGCACGATTAACCCATTATATTGCCTACGCTTTATTGCCTTTCACTTTACTCAGTGGACAGGTGACCGCGGATGAGCAAACTCCATTGGCTCTCAAACCCAATGCACCGACCACCTATACCGTAGTGAAAGGGGATACCTTGTGGGATATTTCCGCTCTGTATCTCGATAGCCCATGGCTGTGGCCAAGGCTTTGGCAGGTGAACCCAGAAATTGATAACCCACATTTGATCTACCCCGGTGATAAGCTGACGCTGTTTTGGCGTGATGGGCAACCTGTACTCAGTTTAAAACCGATGCGTAAACTGAGCCCGCAAGTACGAGTGCTAGAAAAACAAGCCGTCCCAACGGTGCAGGAAGGCTTGGTGTTGCCTTATTTGCAATCTGACCGTTTGATGGCCAAAACCGCCTTACAAGATAGTGTGCGTGTGATTGGTTCCAATGATGGCCGTCAATATCTCACCAAGCAAGAGCAGCTCTATATCTCAGGAGTGCAAACTGAGAAAAAATGGGGCATTTATCGCGAAGTCGCTCAATATCAACGTGATGATGAAGTCATGGTTGCGCTGCGTTTAGTGGCGGTGGGCGAGTTGGCGATGACGGGGGGGAACTTTAGTGGCCTAAGCTTGCAAGAGCAAAATCAAGAGATTTTAGCCAATGATATTGCTTTACCAGAAGTGGATCTCGAAGAACTCCAGCTTTCAACAACGTTCTATCCTCAACCTGCACCTACTGGGAGTGAAGCGCACATTCTTGGTTCGCTAGAAGGCAGCCAGTATGCCGGGCAGAATCAAGTGGTGGTGATTGATCAGGGGAGTAGTGATGGCGTTGCGCAAGGCAGTATGTTTGAACTCTATCAAGCTGGCGTGAAAGTCAACGGTAAACAAGGTCAGTTTACTTACCAAGCCGAAGGATCAGATGCGGATGTGCAACTACCGAGCACTAAAGTTGGCACTTTAATGGTGATCCGCCCTTACGAGCGTTTCAGTTTGGCACTCATTACCAACAGTTCGGCACCGATCAGTATTGAGGTGCTGGCACTGTCTCCACAAGAGGAGAGTCAAGCTGAGCAGCCGGATGTGGCACAATCTGCAGAACAAACTGATTTGGCTGATGATGCCAGTTAATGAAAGAGCAGGATTTGGCGACATGGTTGGCGCTCTGTTTTACCCCTAAGCTGGGCAGCAAAACCATTTCTCACCTGCTTGCGACCCGTTTGCCAGCCCAGTTGCAAAGTTTTACGCCTAAGCAATGGTTGGCCAACGGGCTTAAGCCCGAACAACTGGTGTTTTTAACCACTCAAGCGGCTAAGCAAGCCGAGCAGTGTTTGCAATGGCGCTCGGCAGCCAATAACCGCTATATCGTCACTCCTCATTGCCCGCTTTATCCCCGTTTATTGAAAGAGATTAGCTCATCGCCTCCCGTCCTGTTTATTGAAGGAATATGGGAATCGGTGCATGACCCCGCGGTAGCTATCGTGGGTAGCCGCAATGCCAGTGTTGATGGGCGGCAGATCGCTCGCCAATTTGCCTCTGAGCTCGCGCAGTCGGGTTTAGTGGTCGCCAGTGGTTTAGCGCTTGGTATTGATGGCTATGCGCACGATGGCGCTTTGCAAGCACAAGGGCAAACCGTGGCAGTATTAGGCTCAGGACTGGCAAAGGTTTACCCAAAGCAGCATCAAGGGTTAGCGGAGCGGATCATCGCCCAAGGGGCCTTGGTTTCTGAGTTTGCTCCTCACACGCCTCCTAAAGCTGATCATTTCCCGCGCCGTAACCGGATTATCAGCGGCTTATCGCTGGGCGTTGTAGTGGTAGAAGCGGCGGAGAAAAGCGGTTCACTCATCACCGCACGCTACGCGGCTGAGCAAGGGCGTGAGGTCTTTGTGGTTCCCGGATCAATTTTTAATGCCGCCAGCCAAGGTAGCAATCAATTGATTCGCCAAGGCGCTTGTTTGGTGCAAAGTGTGCAACAAATTCATCAAGAGCTCAAAAATGCGCTGACTTGGTCACTCTCTGAACAAGCTCCTTATCAAGCAACACTTTTTTCTGCTGTACAGGGCGATGAAGAATTGCCATTTCCCGAGCTGTTAGCTAACGTAGGAATAGAAGCTACACCTATTGATATTCTCGCAAGCCGGACCCAGATACCGGTGCAAGATATCATGATGCAGCTCTTGGAGCTTGAGCTCCTTGGGCATGTGGTTGCAGTACCTGGTGGCTATATTAGAAAGGGGAGAGGCTAGCTATGATGATGGATATTTTGATGTATCTGTTCGAAACCTACGTCCATAGCGATGCAGATTTGCAAGTGGATCAGGACCAGTTGGAAGATGAACTGCTGCGTGCTGGGTTTCACCAAAAAGACATCTACAAGGCCCTCCACTGGTTGGAAGAGCTGGCGGCTTTGCAACAAACCGATGCACAAACCGCCATTGCGAAAAGTGCACCCACTTCAATGCGTATTTACGCGCCGGAAGAGATTGAACGACTGGATCTCGAATCGCGTGGTTTCCTGCTGTTTCTTGAACACATCAATGTGCTGACCCCAGAAACGCGTGAAATGGTGATTGACCGTGTCATGGGATTAGAAACCGATGAGTTTGAGCTTGATGACCTGAAATGGATCATCCTGATGGTGCTGTTCAATGTCCCGGGTAATGAAAATGCTTACACATTGATGGAAGAGCTGCTGTACAGCAAAGAACAAGGCATTTTGCATTAAGCGTGTGATGTGTCTATGAGTCGTAAAATTGACCCGCAACTGTTTGCCGCTCATGAGCATGCGCTGCAATCTTCCCCTTGTCCGCAATGTGGCGCAGCATTACAACTGCGCCACGGCAAACATGGCCCTTTTTTAGGTTGCACCGCGTATCCAGAGTGTGACTACATCAAACCTCTGCATCAAAATGATGGGCATATCATCAAAGAACTCGGTGTGCCTTGCCCTGAATGTGGACATGAACTGGTGCTGCGCCAAGGTCGTTACGGGATGTTTATTGGCTGTAGCCACTACCCGCAGTGCCATCATATCGAGTCGATGGATTTCCCTTCGCAAGAGGAAACATCGCCAGATATCCTTTGCCCGGAATGCGGTAAAGGCCACCTTATCGAACGCAAATCTCGCTTCGGTAAACTGTTTTATGCGTGTGATGCGTATCCTAAATGTAAATTTGCTTTAAATAGTAAACCGATTGCTCAGGCTTGTGCTCAGTGTGGCTTTACGGTGATGATGGAAAAGAAAAGTGCAGCAGGCATGCGCTATCAATGTGCTAATCGTCAATGTGGGCATATTCAGGAATGCTAGCTTCATCATGCTCATCGCATAAAGAGTTAAAGCCGCGTTAGACGCGGCTTTATTGCATTAGTGAGGTATGGATTAAGGCAGAATTTCCTTTGCTACTGCGTGTACGGCAGGAAAAGCCTTCTCATCTAACACGGCCGCTAATTGGCACAGTTTGCGCTGTAACTCACCACTGTAATCAGCGGTCACATTGATATGCCCCATTTTGCGTCCTGGGCGTTTGGCTTTGCCGTACCAATGTACGTGGCAGCCTTCCATCGCCAATACTTCTGCGGGCAGTTGGTCTTCACCGAGAATATTGATCATCGCGGTTTCACGAACCAGTTTGGTGCTACCCAGCGGCAAGCCGCACACTGCGCGTAAGTGGTTTTCAAACTGACAGGTTTCTGCGCCTTGTTGAGTCCAGTGACCAGAATTGTGTACGCGTGGTGCGATTTCATTGACCAGTAATTGGCCTTGTACTTCAAAAAACTCCAGCGCTAATACACCGACATAATTGAGCTGCTCGGCCACCGCTTTAAACATGGCTTCCGCTTGAGTTTGCAGCGCAGGAGCATCAATGGCGGTAGAAAGGCTCAACACACCTTGGGTATGAACGTTCTCCGCTAAAGGATACACCACAACATCGCCGACTAGGTTACGTGCACCGACTAGTGACACTTCGCGATCAAAAGCGACAAATTCTTCTGCCACAATTGCTTGTTCAGGGTTGGCTGCCAGATATTGCGCAAGTTCTTGCCAAACCGATTCGATCTGCGTTGGTTCTTTCAAGCGCCATTGGCCTTTTCCATCGTAGCCTCCGAGTGCACTTTTCAGCACCATAGGCAATCCAATCTCGGCGATGGCTGAGGTTAGGTCGTCTCGGCTGCGGATCATCGCATAACGTGCATTCGCCACTTGGGCGCGATCCAGCAAGGCTTTTTCTAAGCGACGATCGCCGCCAGCTTTGATAGCTTCAGAACTTGGGTAAAGTTTGCCACTGTGTGCACAGAGATCGAGGATCGGATGAGGAATGTGTTCAAACTCAGCGGTGATCACATCGACTTGTTCAATCGCTTGCTCCAAGCCATGCCCAAGCACAGTTTGCGTTAAGGGGTGCACAATGTTTTCGCTACCCACATCAAAAGCGATCGTTTCAATATTGAGCGGTGCTCCGGCGAGCGACATCATGCGCGCCAGCTGACCAGCGCCGAGAACCAACACACGCATCTGTTACTCCTCAGCCGGGTTTGGGTTATCCAACACAGATTGAGTCTGCTTAGCGCGGAAAGCTTCCACTTTACTCATCACTGCTGGGTTGTGAATGCCGATGATTTGCGCGGCAAGTAATCCTGCATTCGCGGCACCAGCTTCACCAATGGCGAGCGTACCCACCGCAATGCCTTTTGGCATCTGCACAATGGAGTATAACGAGTCGAGCCCTGACAGAGCGCGAGATTGAACGGGCACGCCTAACACTGGCAAGCTAGTGAATGCGGCGGTCATTCCGGGAAGATGCGCAGCACCGCCCGCTCCAGCGATGATCACTTGTAAACCGCGTTCTTTGGCGCTAGAGGCGTAGTCGGCCAAAAGATGAGGAGTACGGTGCGCAGAAACCACTTTGGTCTCGTAAGCCACACCAAACTGGTCAAGCATCTCTGCTGCGTGTTTCATGGTTGGCCAGTCTGACTTGGAACCCATGATAATACCGACTGTCATCTCAAACTCCTTCAGTGTTATTTATTGGGCAAGCAAGCCCGCTTGCGGCGCATTATACGGGGATTTTTTTCTCAAGCAAACGTTTGCTTTTTCTGGTTGATGAGAAGAACTGGTCAATTGCTCCACGATTTGTACACTGAGCACAAATGAAAGAGGAGTGGCTCTGGTGGAGAATCTACAACAGGCGGTGGATGCGCTGCGCAAAGGTTGCGTTATTGCCTATCCAACCGAAGGAGTGTTTGGTTTGGGGTGTGATCCGGATAACCAAACCGCTATGCTGCGCTTATTGGCGATCAAGCAGCGCCCCGTGGAAAAAGGGGTGATCTTAATTGCCGCTAGCTATGCGCAGTTGCGCCCTTATGTCGATGAAACGCAATTAACCGCAGATCAACTGACACAAGTGCTTGCTTCATGGCCCGCGCCACTGACTTGGGTCATGCCAGCCAGCGGTGATACGCCAAGCTGGGTTCGTGGTCAGTTTGATACCGTTGCCGTGCGTGTTTCGGATCATCCGATCGTTCAGAAGTTATGTCTCGCCTTTGGGAAGCCACTGACTTCAACCAGTGCTAATCTAAGTGGCCAGCCCGCGTGCGTAACTCGACAAGAAGTCATGGTTCAGCTAGGCAATCAGATTGCGGTTGTAGTAGAAGGGAAGACCAGTGGCCGTCATGGACCGAGCGAAATTCGTGATGCTCGCAGCTTACAAGTGTTAAGACAGGGATAACCCTGCGCAGGAGAGAATGTGGAGTCGATAGTCGATAAACAAGCAGTGAAGCACTTTTTACTGCAGCTACAAGATAAGATTTGCCAACAATTGGAAGCCACAGATGGCCAAGCGCAATTTATCGAAGATGCGTGGCAGCGTGAACCGGGTGAGAAACTGGGTGGTGGTGGTCGTACGCGAGTCATGCGTGAGGGCGCTGTTTTCGAACAAGGTGGCGTGAACTTTTCCCATGTATTTGGTGAGCAGATGCCCGCCTCTGCGACGGCCCATCGTCCAGAATTGGCCGGTCGCCGCTTTGAAGCTATGGGAGTTTCTCTGGTCATGCACCCGAAAAATCCGTATGTCCCGACCTCTCATGCCAATGTGCGCTTTTTTATTGCTGAAAAAGAGGGCGAAGATCCGATCTGGTGGTTTGGTGGTGGTTTTGACCTTACGCCGTTTTATCCCTTTGTTGAGGATGGGCAGCACTGGCATCAAACCGCCAAACAGCTCTGCGCACCTTTTGGGGCAGAAATCTATAACGAGCATAAAGCATGGTGTGATCGCTACTTCTATTTACCACACCGCAATGAAACACGCGGCATCGGTGGATTGTTTTTTGATGATCTCAATGAATGGCCATTCGAGCAATGTTTCGCTTATATGCAGGCGGTCGGCGAAGGTTATACCCAAGCTTATGTGCCGATTGTCGAAAAACGCAAAAACACGCCCTTTACAGAGCGCGAGCGCCAATTTCAACTCTATCGTCGCGGTCGATACGTTGAATTTAACTTGGTGTTGGATCGCGGCACGCTGTTTGGCCTGCAAACCGGTGGGCGTACCGAATCAATCTTGATGTCGATGCCTCCGTTAGCGCGTTGGGAATACGCATATCAACCGCAAGCTGGAACACCAGAAGCCAAGCTAAGCGAGTTTTTAGTTCCGCGTGAATGGTGACAGGCAACGTTCTGAGTGATAGGGTCGCGCAAGTGACCCTTTTGATTGTTTAGGCAAGGATATGGCTTCTCAAATCGATCAGTATGCCGTTTTTGGTAACCCCATTAATCACAGTAAATCCCCCTTTATTCATACGCTGTTTGCACGACAAACCCAGCAGTCCATGATCTATACCGCACAGTGCACGCCAGTGGATGGGTTTACTGAGGCGGCGAAACATTTTTTTGCGCAAGGTGGACGAGGTTGTAATGTTACCGTGCCATTTAAAGAGGAGGCGTACCGCTTTGCCGATCGCTTAACGGAACGCGCGCGTTTAGCCGGTGCGGTAAACACGTTAAAAAAGCTGGATGATGGCGAAATACTCGGAGACAACACCGATGGTGAAGGCTTAGTGCAAGATCTACTCGCGCAGCAAGTGCTACTGAAAGGCGCGACGATTTTGTTGATTGGTGCCGGTGGTGCGGCGCGTGGCGTGCTCAAGCCGTTATTAGATCAGCAGCCCGCCTCTATTACCGTCACGAATCGTACCTTTGCGAAAGCGGAGCAGTTGGCTGAGCTTGTGGCCGCTTATGGTGAGGTAAAGGCGCAAGCGTTCGAACAGCTTAAACAAAGTTATGATGTGATCATCAACTCGACCTCTGCCAGTCTCGATGGTGAATTGCCCGTGATTGATCCGGTGATCTTTTCATCTCGCTCCGTCTGCTATGACATGATGTATGGCAAAGGCTATACCGTGTTTAATCAATGGGCGCGACAACATGGCTGCGCGCAAGTGATCGATGGCTTAGGCATGTTAGTGGGACAAGCGGCTGAAAGTTTTATGCTATGGCGTGGTTTACGTCCGGGCACGAAACAAATTTTGCGTGAACTGCGTAAAAATCTAGAAGGTGCGCTATGAACCAATCCATCTTGTTTCCCGATTTACAGCATTGGGATGAGGCAAAACAAGCCGTTGTATTTTTTGCTCAGCAAAACGGAGCATTAATCGAATGTCTTGTGGCGCGACAAGTTCTACAAGAGCTCTCAGGTGAAGCTTTAGCAGAATCGCAACACGTGATGACGGCATTCAGTGAGTGGCGTTTTGACCTAGAGGAACTCGCCGAACAGGCGATTGAAAACGAAATGTTTAACTCTCTAGGCCAAATTGAGATCACTCGCGAACGGTTTTAACGTCATTCAGATAGTCATTCTTACTCTGAACATAATTACTGGACGATTTAACGAGAAAAGCACGCTCCTTATCATTGAGAGGACGTGCTTGCTTGACCGGGCTACCCATGTACAGAAAGCCACTTTCGAGCCTTTTCCCGGGCGGAACTAAACTTCCTGCACCGATCATGATATCATTTTCAATCACCGCACCATCCAACACGATAGACCCCATGCCGACGAGAACTCGATCATGAATGGTGCAGCCGTGTAGCATAACCTTATGGCCAATGGTCACATCATCCCCAATGCATAACGGATACCCATTCGGGTTTTCGGCATTTTTGTGAGTGACATGCAGTACCGAACCATCTTGAATATTGGTGCGTTTACCAATCCGAATATGGTTAACATCGCCCCGTGCTGCCACTAAAGGCCAAATACTGGCATCGTCGCCCAGTTCTATATCACCCACAAGCACAGCACTGCTATCTATATAAACCCCTTCACCAAGCTTGGGCACTATGCCTTTGTAGCTACGAATTGAACTCATCATTTCACCCTTTTATAAGCAAGTGGTAGGTATAGTAGATGGCTTAATCATTAACAAATAGCCTGTTCTGCCTAAAACATCACCAAGTGCTCGAAAACTTTAAAAAACTTCTAAAAAGTACTTGCCAATATAACTAGGTTCTCTATAATCCGCCCTCACTGACACGGCAGACGCAGTAAGCGTTAGCAGTGATTCAGTTCGGTGTTTTAGGTGGCGAAATCGCCAACGAAAATAAACTGAAAAAAGTGTTTGACACAACAGTTTATCTCGCTAAAATGGCCGCCTCTTCTGAAGCAGACCGCTAAGAAGAGCGCTCTTTAACAATATAAACCAATCAATCTGTGTGGGCACTCGTTGATGATAATCAAAAAAGATTTATCAATGAACTGAGTGACCATTTGAATGAGCAATCATTCAGCACAGTCAATTCAACATTACTTCGCTTTTTATTAAGCAAAGAATGTAATCAGTATTCATTGAGCCGAAGCGAAAGCTTCAAAAAAACTTTTAATTGAAGAGTTTGATCATGGCTCAGATTGAACGCTGGCGGCAGGCCTAACACATGCAAGTCGAGCGGCAGCACAGAGGAACTTGTTCCTTGGGTGGCGAGCGGCGGACGGGTGAGTAATGCCTGGGAAATTGCCCGGTAGAGGGGGATAACCATTGGAAACGATGGCTAATACCGCATAACCTCGCAAGAGCAAAGCAGGGGACCTTCGGGCCTTGCGCTACCGGATATGCCCAGGTGGGATTAGCTAGTTGGTGAGGTAAGGGCTCACCAAGGCGACGATCCCTAGCTGGTCTGAGAGGATGATCAGCCACACTGGAACTGAGACACGGTCCAGACTCCTACGGGAGGCAGCAGTGGGGAATATTGCACAATGGGCGCAAGCCTGATGCAGCCATGCCGCGTGTATGAAGAAGGCCTTCGGGTTGTAAAGTACTTTCAGTAGGGAGGAAGGTGGTTAAGTTAATACCTTAATCATTTGACGTTACCTACAGAAGAAGCACCGGCTAACTCCGTGCCAGCAGCCGCGGTAATACGGAGGGTGCAAGCGTTAATCGGAATTACTGGGCGTAAAGCGCATGCAGGTGGTTTGTTAAGTCAGATGTGAAAGCCCTGGGCTCAACCTAGGAATCGCATTTGAAACTGACAAGCTAGAGTACTGTAGAGGGGGGTAGAATTTCAGGTGTAGCGGTGAAATGCGTAGAGATCTGAAGGAATACCGGTGGCGAAGGCGGCCCCCTGGACAGATACTGACACTCAGATGCGAAAGCGTGGGGAGCAAACAGGATTAGATACCCTGGTAGTCCACGCCGTAAACGATGTCTACTTGGAGGTTGTGACCTAGAGTCGTGGCTTTCGGAGCTAACGCGTTAAGTAGACCGCCTGGGGAGTACGGTCGCAAGATTAAAACTCAAATGAATTGACGGGGGCCCGCACAAGCGGTGGAGCATGTGGTTTAATTCGATGCAACGCGAAGAACCTTACCTACTCTTGACATCCAGAGAATCTAGCGGAGACGCTGGAGTGCCTTCGGGAGCTCTGAGACAGGTGCTGCATGGCTGTCGTCAGCTCGTGTTGTGAAATGTTGGGTTAAGTCCCGCAACGAGCGCAACCCTTATCCTTGTTTGCCAGCACGTAATGGTGGGAACTCCAGGGAGACTGCCGGTGATAAACCGGAGGAAGGTGGGGACGACGTCAAGTCATCATGGCCCTTACGAGTAGGGCTACACACGTGCTACAATGGCGTATACAGAGGGCAGCGATACCGCGAGGTGGAGCGAATCTCACAAAGTACGTCGTAGTCCGGATTGGAGTCTGCAACTCGACTCCATGAAGTCGGAATCGCTAGTAATCGCAAATCAGAATGTTGCGGTGAATACGTTCCCGGGCCTTGTACACACCGCCCGTCACACCATGGGAGTGGGCTGCAAAAGAAGCAGGTAGTTTAACCTTCGGGAGGACGCTTGCCACTTTGTGGTTCATGACTGGGGTGAAGTCGTAACAAGGTAGCGCTAGGGGAACCTGGCGCTGGATCACCTCCTTACACGATGGTTATCGTGATGAGTGTCCACACAGATTGATTCGGTTTAGATTTGAGCATTAAGTGGGGCTATAGCTCAGCTGGGAGAGCGCTTGCATGGCATGCAAGAGGTCTGCGGTTCGATCCCGCATAGCTCCACCATCTTTAAGCGTTTTCGCTGAGAATGTTTAAAAATGGTTTTCATCAGAAAATCTTGCTCTTTAACAATTTGGAAAGCTGACAAAACAACAAATTATTGTTGTTTGTAAAGTTCTCAATGTTTATCGAAAGATAAACACCAACAACACATTCAAGTGTGCTTGGTATCGAATAAGACTTCGGTCTTGTTCAAAATTTGAGTCCGGCAAAATCTGTCTCGCACTCATGTAAATTAAACGCGAGACAACTTAGGTTGTTTAAACAACAACCCGAAACTCCTTCGGGTTGTATGGTTAAGTGACTAAGCGTACACGGTGGATGCCTGGGCAGTCAGAGGCGATGAAGGACGTACTAACTTGCGATAAGCGCAGATAAGGCAGTAAGAGCCGTTTGAGTCTGCGATTTCCGAATGGGGAAACCCAACTGCATAAGCAGTTACTGTTAACTGAATCCATAGGTTAACAGAGCAAACCGGGGGAACTGAAACATCTAAGTACCCCGAGGAGAAGAAATCAACCGAGATTCCGGTAGTAGCGGCGAGCGAACCTGGATTAGCCCTTAAGCGCTCGGTGAAGTAGGTGAACAAGCTGGAAAGCTTGGCGATACAGGGTGATAGCCCCGTAACCGACGCTTCATCGAGCGTGAAATCGAGTAGGGCGGGACACGTGATATCCTGTCTGAATATGGGGGGACCATCCTCCAAGGCTAAATACTCCTGACTGACCGATAGTGAACCAGTACCGTGAGGGAAAGGCGAAAAGAACCCCTGTGAGGGGAGTGAAATAGAACCTGAAACCGTGTACGTACAAGCAGTAGGAGCACCTTCGTGGTGTGACTGCGTACCTTTTGTATAATGGGTCAGCGACTTATATTCAGTGGCAAGGTTAACCGTATAGGGGAGCCGTAGCGAAAGCGAGTCTTAACTGGGCGCTCAGTCTCTGGATATAGACCCGAAACCGGGTGATCTAGCCATGGGCAGGTTGAAGGTTGAGTAACATCAACTGGAGGACCGAACCGACTAATGTTGAAAAATTAGCGGATGACTTGTGGCTAGGGGTGAAAGGCCAATCAAACTCGGAGATAGCTGGTTCTCCCCGAAAGCTATTTAGGTAGCGCCTCGGACGAATACTACTGGGGGTAGAGCACTGTTAAGGCTAGGGGGTCATCCCGACTTACCAACCCTTTGCAAACTCCGAATACCAGTAAGTACTATCCGGGAGACACACGGCGGGTGCTAACGTCCGTCGTGGAGAGGGAAACAACCCAGACCGCCAGCTAAGGTCCCAAAGTATTGCTAAGTGGGAAACGATGTGGGAAGGCTCAGACAGCTAGGATGTTGGCTTAGAAGCAGCCATCATTTAAAGAAAGCGTAATAGCTCACTAGTCGAGTCGGCCTGCGCGGAAGATGTAACGGGGCTAAGCAATACACCGAAGCTGCGGCAATATCTTTTAGATATTGGGTAGGGGAGCGTTCTGTAAGCCGTTGAAGGTGAATCGTAAGGTTTGCTGGAGGTATCAGAAGTGCGAATGCTGACATGAGTAACGACAAGGGGGGTGAAAAACCTCCCCGCCGGAAGACCAAGGGTTCCTGTCCAACGTTAATCGGGGCAGGGTGAGTCGACCCCTAAGGTGAGGCCGAAAGGCGTAATCGATGGGAAACGGGTTAATATTCCCGTACTTCTGACTATTGCGATGGGGGGACGGAGAAGGCTAGGTGGGCCAGGCGACGGTTGTCCTGGTTCAAGTGCGTAGGCTTGAGAGTTAGGTAAATCCGGCTCTCTTTAAGGCTGAGACACGACGTCGAGCTGCTACGGCAGTGAAGTCATTGATGCCATGCTTCCAGGAAAAGCCTCTAAGCTTCAGATAGTCAGGAATCGTACCCCAAACCGACACAGGTGGTCGGGTAGAGAATACCAAGGCGCTTGAGAGAACTCGGGTGAAGGAACTAGGCAAAATGGTACCGTAACTTCGGGAGAAGGTACGCTCTTGATGGTGAAGTCCCTCGCGGATGGAGCTGACGAGAGTCGCAGATACCAGGTGGCTGCAACTGTTTATTAAAAACACAGCACTGTGCAAAATCGCAAGATGACGTATACGGTGTGACGCCTGCCCGGTGCCGGAAGGTTAATTGATGGGGTTAGCGTAAGCGAAGCTCTTGATCGAAGCCCCGGTAAACGGCGGCCGTAACTATAACGGTCCTAAGGTAGCGAAATTCCTTGTCGGGTAAGTTCCGACCTGCACGAATGGCGTAATGATGGCCACGCTGTCTCCACCCGAGACTCAGTGAAATTGAAATCGCTGTGAAGATGCAGTGTACCCGCGGCTAGACGGAAAGACCCCGTGAACCTTTACTACAGCTTGGCACTGAACATTGAACCTACATGTGTAGGATAGGTGGGAGGCTATGAAGACGTGACGCCAGTTGCGTTGGAGCCGTCCTTGAAATACCACCCTTGTATGTTTGATGTTCTAACTTAGACCCATTATCTGGGTTGAGGACAGTGCCTGGTGGGTAGTTTGACTGGGGCGGTCTCCTCCCAAAGAGTAACGGAGGAGCACGAAGGTGGGCTAATCACGGTTGGACATCGTGAGGTTAGTGCAATGGCATAAGCCCGCTTAACTGCGAGAATGACGGTTCGAGCAGGTGCGAAAGCAGGTCATAGTGATCCGGTGGTTCTGTATGGAAGGGCCATCGCTCAACGGATAAAAGGTACTCCGGGGATAACAGGCTGATACCGCCCAAGAGTTCATATCGACGGCGGTGTTTGGCACCTCGATGTCGGCTCATCACATCCTGGGGCTGAAGTCGGTCCCAAGGGTATGGCTGTTCGCCATTTAAAGTGGTACGCGAGCTGGGTTTAGAACGTCGTGAGACAGTTCGGTCCCTATCTGCCGTGGGCGTTGGAAGATTGAAGGGGGCTGCTCCTAGTACGAGAGGACCGGAGTGGACGAACCTCTGGTGTTCGGGTTGTGTCGCCAGACGCATTGCCCGGTAGCTAAGTTCGGAATTGATAAGCGCTGAAAGCATCTAAGCGCGAAGCGAGCCCTGAGATGAGTCTTCCCTGACAGTTTAACTGTCCTAAAGGGTTGTTCGAGACTAGAACGTTGATAGGCAGGGTGTGTAAGCGTTGTGAGGCGTTGAGCTAACCTGTACTAATTGCCCGTGAGGCTTAACCATACAACACCCAAGGGGTTTTGTAGTGGACTCAAAGTTAAGCGCATAAGAATGTGTTGAGAGAACGAAGACAGCTTTCCAGAATTGTTGGTTATCACTTTTTAAGAAAAAGTGAAATCAAAAACAGAATTTTGCTTGGCGACCATAGCGTTTTGGACCCACCTGATCCCATCCCGAACTCAGAAGTGAAACGAAACAGCGTCGATGGTAGTGTGGGGTCTCCCCATGTGAGAGTAGAACATCGCCAGGCTTTAACTTGTTGTTTTTAGATGTTTAAGAAAAATCTAAAGGCAAAAAAAGTAGACGAAACGTCTAACCAGACAGCGGAGCGGTAGTTCAGTCGGTTAGAATACCGGCCTGTCACGCCGGGGGTCGCGGGTTCGAGTCCCGTCCGCTCCGCCACTTATTCGAGCTTAAGCTCAAAAATTACAGGGGTGTAGCTCCAATTGGCAGAGCAGCGGATTCCAAATCCGCGTGTTGGGAGTTCGAATCTCTCCACCCCTGCCATATATTGAACCTCAGCAGGAATGCTGAGGTTTTTCTTTATCTGCCATTTAATTAATCTCGTCCTGAGCGTTTTTGTGATTAAGTGACGCATGTAACTTTTCTATTTTCTCCTGATTGTTAACACAATCCGCCACATTGTTTTTGCTCAATATATTATTTCGTTGAAGTTTTGCGCTTTATCCCGAGGAGTGTTTAGAATACCCTCTTAGTTGGTAGATAAAGGAATAGGCATGTCATTCGCGATATTGAGTTTTATTGCTTTAGGCGGCGCGGTTGGTGCTTGCGCTCGTTTCTTAGTGTCCGAAATATGTATCACTCTATTTGGGCGTGGTTTCCCGATTGGAACGCTGACCGTTAATGTGGTTGGGTCATTGATTATGGGTGTTTTGATCGCTTGTGTTGAAAATGAGTGGTTAAGCCCTTACCCATGGAAACAAGTGATTGGGCTCGGTTTTTTGGGAGCATTAACGACCTTCTCGACGTTTTCTATGGATAACGTGCTTTTAATGCAGCAGGGCGCATTTTTTAAAATGGGGGCGAATATACTGTTGAATGTCATTTTAAGTATTTCAGCTGCTTGGATTGGTTTTCACTGGTTAATAAAAAGTTGATCAATGAAACAGCCATTTTACTTGGTTAACTAATACGCTTTATCTATAATGCTTCCACTTGTCGGAGTGCCATTGGGCTGAGACCGTTTATTCGGGATCCGTTGAACCTGATCAGGTTAATACCTGCGAAGGGAACAAGAGAAGACTCTCTTAGGTAACCTATTTTTTATAGTACACCTATCTGTCGACTCACCTCTCATAGCATCTTTCCGTCAAGCATTTCTCCCTCTTATTAAAAAGGAAATGCTATGTCGAATCGTAAACAAGCAAGACTGGAAGCTAAGCGCTTTATTGATACCCTTTCTGTTGAACCCTATCCAAATTCTCAAAAATCTTACCTGTTAGGCTCTCGCCCTGATATTCGGGTACCTGTCAGAGAAATTACTCTCAGCGATACTTTGGTCGGTGGCAGTAAAGAGGCGCCCATTTTTGAGCCCAATGAGCCTATTTGTGTGTATGACACGTCAGGTGTCTACACCGACCCCACATATGATATTGATCTCTACCAGGGACTTCCTAAGCTCAGAGAGACGTGGATTGAAGAGCGTCGAGATACGCACATCCTGCCTAGTATGAGCTCTCATTTCGCGCGTGAACGCTTAGCGGATGAAACTCTGGATGAACTGCGTTATGGCCATTTACCGCGAATTCGCCGAGCGATAGACCAGCATCGAGTCACCCAGTTACATTACGCACGGCAGGGAATTATTACGCCGGAAATGGAGTTTGTGGCGATCCGTGAAAACTCTCGTCGTCTTGCTCATCAAGATCCAAATCTGCTTCAGCAGCATGCAGGGCACAGTTTTGGTGCTCATTTACCTGATCTGATTACTCCTGAGTTTGTGCGTCGTGAGATTGCAGAGGGGCGCGCCATCATCCCATGCAATATTAATCATCCTGAATCTGAACCTATGATTATTGGCCGTAATTTCTTGGTTAAGGTCAATGCCAATATCGGTAACTCATCGGTTAGCTCTTCCATTGAAGAAGAGGTGGAGAAGTTAGTTTGGGCGACACGCTGGGGCGCCGATACTGTGATGGATCTGTCTACAGGGCGAAATATCCATGAAACCCGAGAGTGGATCTTACGTAATAGTCCCGTGCCAATTGGTACTGTACCTATGTATCAGGCGCTGGAAAAAGTGAATGGTGTAGCAGAAAACCTCACATGGGAAGTGATGCGCGATACCTTACTAGAGCAAGCTGAGCAAGGTGTGGACTATTTTACAATTCATGCGGGCTTGTTATTGCGTTATGTGCCGATGACAGCGAAGCGCGTAACGGGCATCGTTTCTCGTGGTGGCTCGATTATTGCGAAATGGTGTCTTTCTCACCATCAGGAGAATTTCCTTTATACCCATTTTCGTGAAATCTGTGAGATTTGTGCGCAATATGATGTGGCTCTGTCTCTAGGGGATGGGCTTCGTCCTGGCTCGATTGCTGATGCTAACGATGAAGCACAATTTGCTGAGTTACGTACCCTTGGTGAGCTAACCAAAATAGCTTGGGAATATGATGTGCAGGTCATGATTGAAGGGCCGGGGCATGTACCTATGCACTTAATTAAAGCCAATATGGATGAGCAGCTCAAGCATTGTCATGAGGCGCCATTCTACACCCTTGGTCCATTAACGACCGATATTGCTCCGGGTTATGATCACATTACCTCAGGTATCGGTGCGGCCATGATTGGCTGGTTTGGCTGCGCCATGCTCTGCTATGTCACACCTAAAGAACATTTGGGGTTGCCAAACAAAGAAGATGTCAAAACAGGATTGATTACTTATAAGTTAGCGGCTCATGCAGCTGATTTGGCGAAAGGGCATCCGGGAGCGCAAATTCGTGATAATGCATTATCAAAAGCACGTTTTGAGTTTCGTTGGGAAGACCAGTTCAATCTGGCGCTTGATCCCGTCACAGCGCGCGCTTTTCATGATGAGACGCTACCGCAAGAATCGGGAAAAGTGGCGCACTTCTGCTCTATGTGTGGACCTAAATTCTGCTCGATGAAGATCTCGCAAGAGGTCCGGGATTACGCCAATAACCAGGCATCGGACACCACCGTCATTGATTTGGTTATGCCTGCGGAATCTATACAGCTGGGGATGCATGATAAGTCTCGAGAGTTTTTAGCTTCAGGGGCGGAACTCTATCACCCTTTGGTGAAAGAGGCGGTTGAGGAGTAAGCCATGGTACGTTTGGTTTTTCCACCTCACCTGTCAGCTCTAATCGGTCACGTACAACATGCACTGTTGCAAGCCCAGGAGCAAGGTTTCACTATTCAGCACATCAGTTTGGACGTGGGCTCTGAGGCTCAGTTTATTTTAGAGAAGAGCGACGAATCTTTGCGAATCGGCAGTAGTTTGTGCTCTCAAGAGGAGACCTCTGAACCGTGTGACTACTATCTAGACTATGTGTCTGAAACCCGAGTGTTACCCGAGGCAATCATGTCTAACGCTCGCTGCACGGTGACGGTAGGACTTGGTGATGAGCATGGTTTTACGCTGGATAAGTGGCAGTATGGGAATACTGCAGAGCAACTTATTATTTATTCATCAGAGAGCCATCGACTAAATAGTAAATTAAATCAGTATCTTGCTTGGTTCTTGGCTACGCTGGCCTTAGATTTTCCGATTGAAGATGGTTTGTGCATTGCAAGAGCGACAATCACTCAAGGGGATAGCGTTTCACGTGAAACATGGCCAACGCAATTCGAGCGTTTCCCAGCGGTGCAATCGAACATTCACTCGCTATCTACCAAGGTATTTCCAACCAGCAGAGCATTTCCAACGCTTGATAAGGCAAAATTTAATCTCTATCCCGTAGTTGATGATGTGAATTGGATTGAACATCTTCTGAAGATGGGGGTTAGAACGGTTCAGCTGCGAATTAAAGATCCTAAGCAGCATGATTTGGAAGCACAGATTGTCCGAGCAATCGCATTAGGTCGTGAATACGATGCACAGGTTTTCATCAATGATCATTGGCAATTAGCCATTAAGCATCAGGCTTATGGTGTGCACCTTGGTCAAGAGGATTTGACGAGTGCGAATTTAACCGAGCTATTAGATGCAGGTATTCGATTGGGGCTTTCGACGCATGGTTATTATGAGTTACTGATAGCCGCAGGAATACAGCCGAGCTACATCGCCCTTGGGCACATTTTTCCCACGACCACCAAACAGATGTCATCAAAACCACAAGGGCTGGTGCGATTGGCCGCCTATCAGCGGTTGGTTAATCAAATGCCTTACCAAGGACAACATGGCATTCCAACGGTGGCGATTGGTGGTATTGATTGCAGCAACATTCGCGATGTTCTCGATTGTGGCGTCACGGCGGTTGCAGTGGTGCGAGCGATCACCGAGTCACCGGATCCTAGCCTTGCAGTACAAACGTTGAATTCTGTTTTTGCAGATTTTATAGATGCACAGCGCAAGCTGATGCCAGCCAGCGAGTCATGCGAGCCACTCAGTTGCTCGGCCAGGGAGGTGGCGGATGCTCACAGATAAACAGTTCCTCCGCTATCAAAGACAGATTAGCCTTGCTGAATTAGGAGAGGAAGGGCAGCAAAAACTGCTTAATTCACGAGTGTTGATAGTTGGCTGCGGGGGACTTGGTAGTGTGGTTGCCCCTTATTTGGTGGGTGCAGGTGTTGGGCAAGTCAATATCGCGGATGGTGATAGGCTTGAGTTACACAACTTACACCGTCAGATTTGCTATCACGAGGCACAAATTGGTCACAATAAAGCCGAGCTTCTTGCTCGGCACTTACGTGAACTCAACTCTGACGTACGAGTGCGGGTGATTGCTCGCGAATTGGACGAGCTGATCCTGAACTTAGAAATCAACCAAGTGGATTTAGTGTTAGATTGTAGTGATAACCTTCCAACTCGCCACGCAATTAATCGAGCCTGTTATGCAGCGCAGCGGCCACTCGTCAGCGGTGCCGTCATTGGATGGGAAGGGCATCTAATGGCGTTTGACTATCGTCAATCTGCACCTTGTTATCAGTGTATCGTACCGGATATGGCAGAGCGCCAAGGCTGCAGTGACCGAGGCGTTGTTGGCCCTGTTGTCGGTATGATTGGTAACGGACAAGCCTTAATCGCACTGCATGCTCTGGTGGGGAGCGCCCATTTTCCTGCTAACCAATTACTGCGCTTTGACGGTAAGTCTATGAACTGGCAGAGCCTACAACTTCATAAAGATAAGGTTTGCCCAGTTTGCAGCGCATCGTCACCTGTACAACAGAAGGAGCCGCAACCGTGCTCATGACTATCTACTTGAATCAGCAAGCCATCCAGACCGATATCTCTAGCTCATTATTCCATTTACATGCGCAGCTCAGCCTGCCTAGCCAAGGTTGCGTCTTCAGTCTCAATGGGCAGGTTGTCCCAAGAAGTGAATGGCAACACACCAAGCTTAATTCAGGGGATGAGATTTCCCTTTTCCAAGCGATAGCAGGAGGCTAAATCAGATGCTCAAGATTGCTGATAAAACGTTTCAATCCAGACTGTTTACTGGGACTGGAAAATTCTCTAATCGCCATGTCATGGCTGAAGCATTGGCCGCCTCAGGTTCAGAGTTGGTGACCATGGCGTTAAAACGGATTGATTTGGCTCAGCGCGACGATGACATTCTTGCGCCGCTACTCAGTATGCAGATGAATCTTTTACCCAACACTTCTGGAGCCAAAAATGCCGCTGATGCGGTGTATGCCGCCGAGCTAGCCCGAGAAGCCTTAGCCACGAACTGGCTTAAGTTGGAGATTCATCCTGATCCCAAATATCTAATGCCCGATCCCATCGAAACCCTTCTCGCGGCTGAACAATTGGTGAAGCAAGGTTTTATTGTTTTGCCGTATTGCCATGCTGACCCTGTCTTGTGCAAAAGATTGGAAGAGGTTGGATGCGCTGCGGTTATGCCGCTCGGTTCACCGATTGGTAGCAATCAAGGCTTAGCGTCGAAAACCTTTCTTGAAATCATCATTGACCAAGCCAAGGTGCCAGTCATTGTGGATGCGGGGATTGGGTCGCCATCCGATGCTGCGCGAGCGATGGAGCTTGGCGCCGATGCCGTGTTAGTGAATACCGCTATTGCCGCGGCGCATGACCCCATTGCTATGGCGAAAGCCTTTAAGTTAGCGGTCGAAGCAGGGCGAATGGCTTATGAGTCGGGCTTGCCATCACGAGTAAAAATGGCGGCGGCATCAAGTCCATTAACTGGATTTTTGGATTTTGTATCATGAGCTTCATTACCCACTTCCAACAATTAGGCTGGGATGACAGTCGGCTATCGATTTATGGTAAGACAGCGCGGGATGTTGAACGCGCTTTATCTTCACCTAAACGGACGTTAGACGATTTCAAAGCGCTGATTTCACCTTCAGCAGAGCCTTATCTGGAAACAATGGCGCAAATGGCTTATCAGGCCACTCGTCAACGTTTTGGCAATACTATGTCGATGTACATTCCGCTCTATCTCTCTAATCTCTGTTCGAATTCCTGTACCTATTGCGGTTTTTCAATGGATAACCGAATCAAGCGTAAAACACTGAATGAAGTTGAGATTGAACGGGAGATAGCAGCGATTAAAAGCATGGGTTTTGATAGCGTTTTGCTGGTGACAGGGGAGCACGAAACCAAGGTGGGTATCGACTACTTCCGTCGGACACTGCCTATCATCAAGCAAGCATTTCATTATGTTGCGATGGAAGTTCAGCCATTGCAGCAAGAAGAGTATGCCGAGTTAATTGGGCTCGGGTTGGATGCGGTGATGGTTTACCAAGAAACCTATCATCCGTCGACTTATGCGCAGCATCATTTGCGAGGCAATAAAACCGATTTTTTGTTTCGACTCGAAACACCCGACAGGTTGGCAAGAGCCGGTATCGATAAAATTGGTATTGGTGCGCTGATTGGGCTTGAGGACTGGCGGACGGACTGCTTTTTTGTCGCAGCACATCTGGAGTATCTTGAGCGGCAATACTGGAAGACGCGGTACTCGATTTCATTTCCGCGTTTACGTCCGTGTGAAGGGGCTTTACAGCCTAAATCAGTGATGACGGATCGACAACTTGTACAGTTGATTTGTGCATTTCGTCTGTTCAATAGCGAGGTTGAACTTTCTCTGTCTACTCGAGAGTCACCAAGCTTTCGTGATCAAGTGGCTAAGCTCGGAGTAACCTCGATGTCGGCGGCTTCCAAAACTCAACCGGGTGGGTATTCAGACCCTAAGGTTGAGTTAGAGCAGTTTGCGGTAAGTGATGAACGTTCCGCCGCCGAAGTGAGTGGTGCGTTAATGGCGCAAGGTTTGCAAGTGGTCTGGCATGACTGGCATCGAGCCTATTCAGGCTAATGTTTCACTCGAGGTAGTGTTTCACGTGAAACCCAAAGCTGAATTTGAATAGCAGCAACAAAAAGAAAACCGCCATACGACGGTTTTCTTTTCTATTTTATGCGGATAACCAGCCAGTTTATACATGACTCAAGGGTGAGGTGGCTTGTTGCAACCACTCACGGACGTGATCCTCTTTGATAAGCGGACTCACTTCATCCCACACTTTTTGATGATACTGATTGAGCCAATGGAGTTCCGGCTTAGTCAGCAAGTTCACCTCAATCGCACGTTTATCGATAGGGCAACGAGTCAATGATTCAAAACCGAGTACAGAGAAATCGCCCTGAGTTGCAAACTCGGTGACCAGTTCTAAGTTCTCGATGCGAATACCAAACGCATCGGCACGGTAGTAGCCTGGCTCATTGGAAAGCACCATTCCGGGACGCAACGCTACAGCATTGTGAACTTTAGAGATACGTTGTGGCCCTTCATGTACACTCAAGAAATGGCCGACGCCATGGCCAGTGCCATGATCGTAGTCGTAACCTTGTGCCCATAAGTGCTGTCTGGCCAACACATCAAGTTGTGAACCTGTAGTGCCTTTGGGGAAGCGAGCGCGAGCCAGTGCAATGTGACCTTTGAGTACTAAGGTGAATTGTTGCTTCATCTCAGTGCTGACCTGACCAATTGCCACCGTGCGAGTAATGTCTGTGGTGCCATCAAGGTACTGGCCACCAGAATCGACTAAATATAGGCTGTTCAGCGAAAGCTGACCCGGCTCAGGCTGATTTTGGTGGTTGTAGTGGCACATAGCGGCGTTTGTACCAGCTGCTGAAATCGTATCAAAACTCAAGTCAACCAAAGTTGGGTCTTGGCGACGGAAGGCTTCCAGTCGATCCGCCAGCTCGGCCTCATTATGCAGGCGACCATTCGCCACTTCATCGTCCAGCCAGGCGAGAAATTGCACCATAGCCGCACCATCGCGGATGTGGCAAGCACGCATGCCCGCAATTTCCGTGCTATTTTTGGCCGCTTTCGGCAGGAGGCACGGATCCGCTTCGTTGTGCAGTTCTGCGCCTGCATTTTGCAATGTGAGTGTGAACCACGCATTACTGGTCGCCGAGTCGAGCATGACGCGGCGACCAGAGAGCTGGCGCAGTTGAGCTTCAAGCTTAGCCGGATGATGCACGCGAACCGTGCCCGCGACATGCGCGGTAAAATCGGTTGCCAAACGCGACGGATCGAAAAAGAAATCCACACTGCTATCGTTATGGACAATGGCGTGAGAAAGCAACACGGGTAAGCGAGATACATCTAAACCGCGGATATTGAGTAGCCATGCGATAGAATCTAGTTCGGTCAACACGACACAATCGGCGTTTTTGTCGCGCAGAGTGCTGGCGATCGATTGACGCTTTTCAAGGCTGCTTTGTCCAACACGATCAAGAGGCATTAAGCGCATTTCAGAGGCTGCGGGAACAGGGCGATCCTGCCAAAGCACATCAATCGGGTTACTGCTGACTGCACACAAGTTAATTTTTCCTGTGAGCTGTTTTTGTGCCTGTGTTAGCCAGCTACCGCGGTGCATGCGAGGATCGTAACCCACTTTCGCTCCTGCGGGCAGTTGAGTGACGAGCCAGTTTAAATAAGGTTGCTCGATCAAGTGGCAATATTCGAATAGCTCACTAGACACTTGTTTGCGGACTTGAACGGTATAGCGGCCATCAACAAAAATCGCTGCGCCGGAGACGGTAACGATGGCGGCTCCCGCGGAACCTGTAAACCCAGTTAACCAGTGTAAGCGCTCATTATGCTCAGGAACGTATTCCCCAAGATATTCATCTTCATGAGGAACAATGAAGGCATCAAGTTGCTGGGTGTGTAGCCAGTGGCGAAAATCCGCGAGGCGTTGAGAGTGTAGGTTTGACATCTGAAGTGATCCTTTTTCTAAACAGTCCTTGTTATCTCTTGTGTATGGATTATACGAACCACATACAGCAAGTGGACGAGAGCGAATAAGCTACTCCTTTTACTTACACTGCGCAAATATCCAACTAGGCTTTTAGCGTAAATGAAGTGTATTGGTTTGTATCAATTCACGTAACCAGCGCAGCGCAGGATCATTCTCTCTCTCACGATGCCAAAATAGTGTGTATGCCATAGGCGGAAATTCCATTGGTAACGGTAGTTCAACCAGATCCATCTGCTTGGCGACCCAGTGAGTAAAGTGGCTCGGTGCGGTGAAAATAAAGTCCGTATAGGTGCACAAACTGGCTGCGCTATTGAAGTCTGGTACGGTAATCGCGATGTCGCGCTCATAGCCGAGATCGGCTAATCGATAATCCAGCAGCCAGCGATCATTTCCATCACAGCGCACTTGTACATGACGGAGGTTGAGATAGCTGGATAAATTCCAATCATACTGAAGTACCGGGTGGCCGCGGCGCACCACGCAGCGCTGATTATCGCGGTAGATCTCTTGTTCACAAATGTCAGCAGGAGGCAATAAGGTCAACTTCGCATCATTGATATCAATATCTTTACCAGTCAGACCGAAATCCAGTTCGCCAACTTGCAATTTACGGAAGGTTTGTTCAGTCCATGCATGGGTGCTGATGCTCAGATGAGGGCCGTGGCGAAAAATCGTCGGTAAAAAGTAGGGCATGATCAATGGATAAACACTTTCGACCGCCGCGATCTGAAAGCGATATTCGCTGGATTGGGGGGAGAAATGTGCAGGCTGAGTGAGTAGCTCAAGCTGATTCACCAACACATCCAGTTTGGGTTTTAAGAAGAGCGCCTTCGGGGTCGCATTCAGTCCATAAGAAGTGCGAACAAACAGCGGATCGTCGAACTGCTCGCGTAGCTTGGCTAAGGATTTACTCACGGCCGATTGGCTCAGACATAAACGTGCAGCCGCGCGTGTGACACTTAACTCTTCAATCAATACTTTTAAACAGACCAGCAGATTGAGATCGATACGAGCCAGTTTTTCAATTTGCATTAGTTTTTCCAAAATAGAATAACAGCAATGACCATATGCCACTGTTTAGCATATCTTAAGCCACGTATCATGCACTGAGCTTAAAATTAAGTCGGAGTGTGAAGTGAAACAAGCAATGCCATCTCAGGTCAGTAGGCAGCAACTGGTGCTACTGACGCTACTCGTTCTATTTAGCCCATTGGCGATCGATATTTATCTACCAGCATTGCCTCAAATATCACAAGCGTTTCACGTGGAACACGCTTTAGCACAAGATACGATTACTTGGTTTTTGTTTGCTATGGGCGTCGGGCAGCTATTTGCTGGCCCTCTGGCAGATAAGTATGGTCGACGAACTGTTGCATTAGGGGGCATTAGCATTTATGCCTTGAGCGCTTTATTGGCGTGGAGTGCTCAAAGTATTGAATGGATGTTGATGGCTCGGTTGCTACAAGGCTTAGGAGCGTGTGCGACCTCCGTAGCAGCTTTTGCAACAGTTCGCGATTTATTTGGGCCGCAACGCAGCGGTAAGATGATCAGTTACCTCAATGGAGCGATCTGTTTTATTCCGGCACTCGCGCCGATTCTGGGCAGTTGGTTAACTCAGCAATTCGGTTGGCGAGCAAACTTCAGCTTTATGACCGGATTTGCACTGCTGGTGGGGTTAGCCATGGCTTTGCGTCTGCAGGAAAGTAATCCGCATATGGGTAGCCGACCTGCTGTCTTTAAGCTCTCTCGATATGCAGCAGTATTAAGAGCACCGACCTTCCTCTTCCATGCGTCATTATGTTTACTGGCGATGGCGGTAATTCTCGCTTACGTCACCTCTGCGCCAGTGATTTTAATGGAGCGTTTACAGCTCAGCATGAGTGAGTTCACTTTTTGGTTTGGCGTTAATGCGGTGATTAATATCATTGCCTGCATGACGGCCCCCAAAGTGATGGATAAATTAGGCACTCGTTGGTCTTTGATCATTGGTATCGCCACTTTAATGATTGCCGGAAGCCTAATGCTGGCGCTGCGTAATCAGGCAAATGCATTGGCATTCATGTTGCCTGTGTTTTTATCGTCGATTGGTTTTGCATGGATACTGGGTGCGGCAGCGGGCAAGGCATTAGCTCCGTTTGGTGATAAAGCCGGTACGGCGGCGGCACTGCTGGGACTATTCCAGATGAGTGGTTCAGGGCTGTTAGTCGGTACGTTGCAACGCATTATGCCAGAACCGCAACTGCTGATCGGTTTGACCATGTGGTTAACGGCACCAGCATTACTTATTTTATTCTCACCGCTTGGTTTTCGTTGGCATACCAGTGTCTCTGAGTGTTGATGGAACAAGATAAATTCACGCTGAGGCTATTTTACTCAGCGTGTATCCTGTGTATATTGTTTGCCTCTTCAATACTGATTAAACCGTTTGGAATCCAAAACACCATGTCTCTAACCACCTATGAAATGGCTCGCATTCTGGAACAACTTGATGAATCTCCAGAAAAGGTGATGTATGGAAAATTGCTTAATGAATTAGGCAATCAAAGCAGCGAACGTATTCGCAGTGCGGCCAAGCAAGTGCCACTGACTGTACTGCGCGATCTGGTTTACCAGTTTCAGCAAGTGATCGAATCACGCAAAGGCGAGCAAGTAGAAACTATGGCTAAAGAGCTTGCGAAACAGGGCATCTCTGCGGAAGAGTTACTGAATTACATACAAAAACGCTAACCGAACGGCATTTTCCAATATCGCCTTGTACGTCTTACCGTGATAAGTGTAATACAAGGCTAAGAAATACTCCGTGAGTCGTTACATCATTAAGGATTAACGTTACGGCTGATCGGGTTTTGCAGGGAAATCAGTGTCTCGGTGGATTGCACTTCATCGATGGCTTGCAGTTTGTCGATCAATACATGCTGCAGTTCTTCAATCGAGCGGCACATCAGCTTGACGAAAATGTTATAAGCCCCGGTGGTGTAATAAGCCTCAACTACTTCATCCAGTGCATTCAGTTTGGCTAGCGCAGAATGGTAATCCCGCGCGGCATTCAAGTTAATCCCAATAAAACAACAGACGTCATAGCCGAGCTTTTTGGTGTTTACGACCACTTCGGTGCCTTGGATAATATCGGCCGCTTTCATCTTCTCTATTCGCACGTGAATCGTAGCTGGACTAACATTAAACTGCTTAGCCATTTCAGCGTAAGGCGTGCGAGCATCGTCCATTAGAATTTTCAGGATGGCGCGATCCAATTCATCGAGTTTGGTGGTGGTTTGCATTGTCTTTCCTGACAGTCATGCCGACGTGAAATAAAGTGTGCTTACTTTACCACCATTAAAACGATTGTTTAACCTTGGAGTCTGTCTTGAGCCGATTGCGAACCTTGTATAAAAAATACGCACCATCTCTTGCTGTTGGGTTGGGTTGTTTTTGGACGATCAATATAGTCGCGCAAGAAAAAACGTTATCGGTCAACCCGCCAGAAAATCAAGGGACGGGCCGCGCGCCATGGGACAGTGAACTCGCGGCAAACGCTATGCTATGGATTGTGGCATTCGCCGCCATTATGGTGTTGATCATCATGATGGTGCGTCAATACCACTATATTCAACGCTTGCGCACCAACCAAAAATTACTGGAGTCGATTTTTGACCAAAGCACACACTACATCGGTATTTTTGATTTAGAAGGCCGGATTATTTCCTGCAATGGTAAGTTGCAGGAGTTGCTGTATCGGCATGGTGAAAGTTTGCTGAGACCAATTTGGCAGCACAAAGGCTGGGAGGATTCGGCGGTAGAGCACATTCAAAACTATTTCTCTGAGTCAGTGCCGCAAACTCGCCAGTTTAATGCCGAAATTTGGCATCCTGACTTTGGTGCCATTGTGTTGGAGTGCCAGTTTAAACCGTTACCGACTCGCGAAGTGTCACAAATCTTGCTAGAAGCACAAGATATTACTTGGCGAAAAATCACTGAAGACAAGCTCTTTCAGCGTGAAGCCAGCCTTCGTCATTACTACGATCAGCAGCCAGTGATGATGTTAACGCTGGATGAGCGTAACCACATTCAACAAGTGAATCATTTTGTTGAACAGTTGCTGGGCTATCCTGCCGATGCAATGCTGGGACACCATATCCGCGACTTTTATCAAGATGACGAGGTTCTGACTCCAAGGCAGATGTTACTGCTACCGAGCCGTCATGCTTCTTCTGTTTGGCGGCGAGAGGTGTCTTATCGCCACCATTCTGGTGAAACGGTTTGGGTTCGGGAGAATATTCGTCCGCTGCTGGAAACGGGCACGCTGTTAATCGTTGGGGAAGACGTTACCGAAACCCGCCAGCTCGCCGAACAACTGGCGTATCAAGCTCGCTATGATTTATTGACGCACACCTTAAACCGTAACCAGTTTGAGCTAGAACTGGCCAAGGCGCTGAAAGAAACCGAGAGCCAATTTCGTACCCACGCCATGCTGTATCTCGATCTCGATCAGCTTAAAGTACTTAACGATACGGCGGGACATGATGCAGGGGATGGTGCAATTCAGTTTTGTGCCAGCATGCTTGAAGAAGTGTTGCCGTTTAAGGCCACGTTGGCACGTATGGGGGGCGATGAGTTTTCCGTATTACTGCGTGATTGTACGGAACGTGATGCAGTGTTGGTGGCGCAAAGCATCATCCATGCGCTCAGTGAAGTGCCGTTTGTCTGGGAGCACATTCGCTTCAATCTAACTTGTTCGATCGGGATTCGCATGATCGACCATACTGCGACGTCGCCACAAATGGTGCATGCGCAAGCGGATACGGCGTGTCACGCAGCGAAAGAGGAAGGACGCAATCGCTTTAACCTCTACAGGCAGGATGATGAAGATTTGCGCCGTCGCCAATTGGAAATGGAATGCGTGAATCTGGTGCATGATGCTTTAGCCAATGAGCGTATTGAGCTGTTTGTTCAACGAATTGTGCCACTCAACCAACCCGATGAGCAGCTCCATTTTGAAGTCTTGGTGCGAATTAAAAACGCCGCAGGCGAGTATGTCTCTCCGGGAATTTTTGTGCCCGCCTCTGAGCGTTATAACCTAGCGCATCGTCTGGATCGGCAGATTGTCGAACAGACCTTTAACTGGCTGGAAGCGCGTCCTCAAGTGTTGGATAAGTTGGGTCGAGTCTCGATTAACCTGTCGGGCAACTCAATCGGTAATCCAGATTTTGTGGCCTTCCTGCTCGAAAGATTGCGCGATAGCCGCATTCCATGCAGTAAAGTCTGTTTTGAAATCACCGAAACGGCTGCGATGCGCAATCTCAACCAAGCGATCAATGTTTTATCTCGGCTCAAAAGCTTAGGTTGCGTGTTGGCTCTGGATGATTTTGGCTCGGGGCTCTCCTCGTTCGGTTATCTGCAGAAACTGCCGGTCGATATCGTCAAAATCGATGGCATTTTTGTGTGTGATATGGACAAAAATGAGATGGATCGCTTGATGGTCCGCTCTATCCATGAATTGACCAAGCAGATGGGCAAAAGCACCGTGGCGGAGTTTGTTGAAAACCAGCAGATACTTGAGGCTTTGCAGCAGATTGGTGTGGATTACGCGCAAGGCTATCTATTCAGCCGCCCACAACCGATCGCCGATTGGGTTGCCGAGCAACTCAAAGAGAAAGCGTAGGGTTTGCCGATAAAATCCGCTACACTGGGCGCCGTTTTATCTCGGTTTTCGGAGTTCCCTTGTTGATTCAACTGATTTGCCAAGCACCTCACCGTGCGCAAGAGTTGGAGCAGATTGCTGCGCGTTGGCAACTGCAAGCCAGTGATGATAGCCCATTTGCTTTGGTACTCAGCGAAGAGCGCCTTGAGCTACGCAAATTAGATGAACCTAAACTGGGGGCCATTTACGTCGATTGGGTAGAAGGTGCGGTCGCCCACCGCCGCAAATTTGGTGGTGGTAAAGGGCAATCGATCGCCAAAGCGGCTGGGCTAAATAAAGGCGTCACGCCAGTGGTTTTGGATGCAACGGCGGGTTTAGGCCGTGACGCGTTTGTGTTGGCGTCCTTGGGTTGTCGGGTACAGATGGTAGAACGACATCCTGTGGTTGCCGCCTTATTGGAAGATGGCTTACAGCGCGCCAAACAAGATGATGAAATCGGTGCTTGGGTCAGTGAGCGCATCAGTCTGCTGCACGCCTCAAGTCATGATGCACTGCAGCAATTGGCCTCCGATCCGAATTTTACTTCGCCCGATGTGGTCTACCTCGACCCCATGTATCCACACCCCGAAAATAAGAAAAAAACCGCCTTGGTCAAAAAAGAGATGCGTGTATTTCAGTCTCTGGTGGGGGCGGATAATGATGCCGATGCTCTGCTTGAACCTGCGCTGCAACTGGCGCAAAAACGGGTTGTGGTTAAGCGGCCTGATTACGCGCCGTGGCTGGGTAATCGAAAACCGAGCATGGCGATGGAAACCAAGAAAAACCGGTTTGATGTCTATGTGATTGCCGCGATGAGTGACGAATAGTGTGTTAGCCAACCCAAAGTCTTCACCCATTAAAAGAGTTCATATCACAACCATAATCTGACTTGTGTTTTCGGATGAAGGACGTAATATCTGCGTCTGAGAATAATTCGTATTTTAGCTGGAGTGGTTGTGGCTAAACGTCTATGCAAACTCAGTCGTCATGAGATTGCGACTTCCCTAAGTGAAATTGAGCGTCTGGTTGCTGAGCCACAGTTTTTGTGCCGTGCTTGTGCGCGCGTGTCGGTGGATAAAAAAAACTTGTGTAAACCGCAAGCCATGAGTCTTCCGGTACCTGTAGCGACTGTGGTGGCACTTCCTGCTCATGAAAGCGGTGTGGTCAGCCTGCTTCCCAAAACCAGCCTTAAAAAGCAGCGCAAATTCCACAAAAAACTGGAAAAAGTGCTTAAAAAGCAGCGTAAGTTAATGAAGAAGCAGCAACTGCTGGAAGGCAAGGTTGGACCAAGGCATCCAACACCAGTGGTAGAGAGAGCGACAGCGCAGAGTATGCATTGATCCGAATCATTGCCGTGAAGCTTGATCTATCGCAAGGCCCCAAAAAGCCCATCTCAGATGGGCTTTTGCGTATCGTGATTAGGTAGCAAATCTCGGTTAGAGCAAACTTTGACGTTGATAGTCGCGTTCTACTCGGCGTTTAATCCAAGTTTCATTGATCCACAGCGAGGCAAGAATAATCGCACCACCTAGCGATAAACGAACCAAATCGACTTCGCGGTTCCAAATCAGAATATTCACCACTAAGCCTGCGGGTACCAAAGCGTTATTCATGATGGCTAAGGCTCCTGCGTTGACCATGCAGGCACCTTTGTTCCAAGCAAAATAACCCAGCCCAGAAGCAATCAATCCCAAATAGAGCAAGATGCCCCATTGCAGTGACGTAGTCGGGAGTTTTTGAGGGTTACCAAGCAACAAGAAGGCCACACTGGCCACAACCAAAGCGCCAAGATAGAAATAGCCAAATACCGTGTGTTGGGGTAATTCGGTGGATTCTTGTTCCATCACATATTTGTAGCCGACTTGGCCAATGGCAAAGCAGAGGTTGGCTCCCTGCACGACAAGAAATCCAGTCACGAAGTGTTCATTAATGCCAGCGAATTTAATGAACACGGCACCGAGCACAGCGATGAAAGCGGTCACTAAATACCAAGGTGAGAAACGCCCTTTAAGAAAATCGTAAATCAGCGTGACATAAATCGGGGTAAAAACGGTAAACAGTAAGACTTCGGGAACCGAGAGCAGCAAGAAAGACTGATAATAGAAACAGTACATCAAGCCAAGTTGAACGCCGCCAATCGCCATTAATTTGGCAATCAGGGCGCGCGGTACACCTTTGAAACGCAGAAAGGGAATGAAGACTAAACTCGCGAGAGCCACTCGCATCCAAACTGCAAACCAAGAATCAACCTGACCGGCGAGATAGACGCCGATCAGGCTAAATGAAAATGCCCATAACAGGGTGACTGCTGAAAGATAAACCATAACGCTATTGAATGAGTGAATGGAAATCAGCAGTCTACCTGAGTATTTTCTGTTCGTCAGTCGTTGATTGGAATGACTAACATATCCACTGGCGAGCTGTTGATCAGTTGCCGTGTGGAAGAGAGCAGTTTGCTCCAGAAATCTTGGTGATGGCCACACACCAGTAAATCCACGTTAAACTCGCTGATGGTTTCGCACAGCTCATTGGTTAAATCGCCGCTACCGACCAAGGTATGCTTGATGGGATAATTGGCATGCTGCGCCAAATCCTGCAGTTGCTTTTGTGACGCTTCCATTGCGTGATGTTGCGTTTCGGCCAAATTAATATCGATCAAGCCCGTGTACAGCTCGGCGTAGTTCACGTCGATATGAATAAATGAGACTTCCGCATTGAGAGGTTTGGCCAGAGCCACCGCTTTTTCAACCAGCAGTTTGCTGTCTTCAGACAGGTCGACCGCAACCAAAAGATGTTGATAACTCATTGTACTGACTCCTATTCGGGTGACTAAACACAGCGTAGCACTGGAGTGGCGATTTTTTTGTCGCAGCGATCTCAGTTTGATGGCGATGGGTTAGGTGATGACTACAATAACCACCGAACATGCTATAGTGCGTTCAAATAGTTAGAGTGAATTAGGAGCTTTTTATGTTGTCGCAAGCGATGGTAGAACATCTCAATGAGCAAATTAACCTCGAATTTTTTTCATCCAATCTATACTTACAAATGAGTGCTTGGTGTGAAGACAAAGGATTTGACGGAGCTGCAGAGTTTTTACGCGCTCACGCGGTAGAAGAAATGCAGCATATGCAGCGTCTGTTCACTTATGTGAGCGAAACCGGTGCATTGCCAATCCTTGGTGCGATCGCTGCGCCACGCCACGATTTTGCTTCACTGGGTGAAGTGTTTCGTGAGACGTACCAACATGAACAGAAGATCACGCAACAGATTAATAAACTGGCTCATGTGGCGTTCACCTCCCAAGATTACTCAACATTTAACTTCCTTCAGTGGTACGTGGCTGAACAGCACGAAGAAGAGAAGTTGTTTAAAGGGATTTTAGATAAGCTAGAGTTGGTCGGTGAAGATGGTAAGGCGTTGTTCTTTATCGATAAAGATCTAGCCGCATTGGCAAAAAAAAGCTCATCTTCTGTCATGGATGCCTCTGCTGAGTAAGATCAGCAAAAAGACAAACTGAAGCGATCGTCTTTTTCTCTGGGCATTCTCAACACAAGGTGTAGGGAGGAAAAGATGATCAGTGGAGATACCATTCTATTTGCGCTTATGTTCGTGACTGCGATTAATGTGGCACGTTATGTGACAGCGCTGCGCTCGCTTATTTACATCATGCGTGAAGCTCACCCGCTCCTTTATCAACAAGTTGATGGGCGCGGCTTTTTCACCACCCATGGCAATGTGACTAAGCAGGTGCGCCTATACCATTACTTGAAAAGTCGTGAGTATCACCACCATCATGATCCTGTGTTTACGGGGAAGTGCGATCGGGTACGCGAGCTGTTCATTTTGTCGGGTTCATTGCTGGTTTTGACTACAGTCGTCGCGTTTATGCTCTAGTGAGCTGGATAGGTTTTTTTAATGCGGTTTGCCAACAGGCGCATTGCGTTGGCAGAGTATCGATTTGCCGTTAGAATAGCCGCCCAAGTGAGTAAGGATGTGCACTCAGCACATCCTTTTTTTATGCGATTAGGTGGCAGTGATGAGCAAAACAGTCGATGTAGTGATAATTGGCGCAGGTGCAGCGGGATTAATGTGCGCAGCACAGGCGGCGCGACGCGGCCGTCAGGTATTGCTGCTCGAACATGCTAAAAAACCGGGGCGAAAAATTCTGATCTCCGGTGGTGGTCGCTGTAATTTCACCAATTACGATGTCTCGGCGGCGAACTACTTGTGCCAAAACCCCCACTTTGTGAAATCGGCACTGTCGCAATACACTAACTGGGATTTCATCTCGCTGGTCAGCAAATATGGCATTGCTTATGAAGAACGTGATCATGGCCAGCTGTTTTGCCTTGATTCGGCCAAAGAGATTGTGGATATGCTGCTTAGTGAGTGTAACCAACCCACTATCGAGCAGCGTTATCAAGTTGAAATCAGCACGATAGCCCACACCGAACAAGGTTTTACCCTGCAAACCACCATCGGTGAGATTGAGTGCGCGTCGCTGGTGGTTGCTACCGGCGGTTTGTCGATGCCGAAATTGGGCGCTACGCCGTTTGGCTACAAAATCGCAGAGCAGTTTGGCTTGCCCGTGATCAGTACCACCGCAGGTCTAGTGCCATTTACGTTGCATGTGCAAGATAAGGAAGATTTCGCGCCGTTATCGGGTGTGGCAATTCCCGTTGAGATGCGCGCAGAGTGCGGTAAAACTTTTAAAGAAGCCTTGCTGTTTACTCACCGCGGCTTATCTGGCCCTGCAGTACTACAAATTTCCTCTTATTGGACTCCGGGACAAACCATCACCACCAATTTAGTCCCCGACGTGGATTTGGCGGAGCTGCTGAATAGCGAAAAAGAAGCGCACCCGAATCAGAGCTTGAAAAATACTTTATCGAAAGTGTTGCCCAAGCGTTTGGTGGAAGTGCTGATTGAGCGCCAATTGTTTGCCGATAAACCGCTGAAACAGTATTCCCCCAAAGAGCTCGACGCGGTGCAAACCAGTTTAGAGCAGTGGTCGATTGTGCCAAACGGCACAGAAGGCTATCGCACTGCTGAAGTGACGCTCGGCGGAGTGGATACCGATTGCCTCTCATCCAAAACCATGGAGTGCAAAACTGTAGCAGGTTTGTTCTTTGTCGGAGAGGTGATGGATGTTACTGGCTGGCTCGGCGGCTATAACTTCCAATGGGCTTGGTCGAGTGGCTACGTCGCCGGCCAGTGGGTTTAATCCTGTGCAGAGACAAAAAAGTTTGCCCACAAGCAATAAAGATTGCCCGTAAGGAAATTTTGAGACAATAAAGTTTGCCCATATGGCATTTCAACGATACGTTATATTCATAATGAATTACTTGGATATGCTATGGCGCGAGGACGAAAGCTGGATTCTTTACAAGATTACCAACGTGCTCTTAAAAATAAATATGGTCTTGGTTCAGGGAGGGACTACAAGCCTTGGCTTAGGATTCAGGACGTCAAATCAAATGGTACTCGGTCATTAATCCAAGGCATAAAAACACAACGCATTCACCACATGTTGTCTTCTATTGAGAGTGATTTTTTCTATTTAGCAGAGTTTACAGATTCAGTAACAGACATAAGAGAACAATTTCCTATCCTTCCTCTAGGTTATACACAAAAAGTAGCTAAAACCCTTGGTGTAAAGCATCCTACGCATCCAGTATCAAGAGAGCCCATCATCATAACGACAGATCAGTTACTGACAATTAAAAATCGAGAAAACCTGTCATATCACGCTGTATCTGTCAAACCGGAGAGCGAATCCGACAAACAACGAGTCTTAGAAAAAATAGATATCGAAAGAGTTTGTTGGGAATTATTGGGGGTCAAATTTAGCTATTATGTAGGCAATGACTTAACTCGAACTCAGAGTCGTAACTGTAGTGGTCAACTAAAATTGGCCACGGTTTTAGAGTTTTCCCAATATAATCGTTCTGATTCATTGGGAGTTAGACCACCGTTATACTGATGTGGCCTGAGTTGGCAGTAATATCCGATAATGTAGCGGGTGATCTCTTGTTGAGCCTCAGCGAAGCTACGATAGCCCACAGTTGGCACCCATTCCGTCTTCAGACTTCTAAAGAAGCGCTCTATCGGCGCATTATCCCAACAGTTTCCTCGGCGAGATAAACTCTGTTTTATTTGAAAGCGCCACAGTAATTGACGGTATTTACGGCTAGTATAATGACTGCCTTGATCGCTATGGAACATGACACCTTTTGGCTTTCCGCGAGATTCATAGGCCATAGACAGCGCTTTACCTGTCAACCGACTATCAGGCGACAAAGACATTGACCAACCGATCACTTTTCGGGCAAAAAGATCGATAACGACCGCTAAATACATCCACCGATTACCTGTCCAAATATACGTAACATCGCCAGCCCAGACTTCATTTGGAGCCGTAACAGCAAATTGACGACTTAAGTGATTTGGAACGTCAATATGTTCTTGTGAAGCCTTTCTGTAACGATGCTTTGGTTCTTGGCAGCTCACTAAACCAAGAGTTCTCATTAGCTTTGTTGCTCGGTATCGGCTCAGCTTTACACCCTGATTTGTGACTATATCTGCAATGGTTCTCGCTCCCGCAGAGCCATTGCTTGCGGCGTGAGCCTCGCTAATCAAGCTGCGCAGTTTTATTGTTTCCGCATTAATTAACGCTGGGCGTTTAAGCCAATAGTTATAACTGCTTCGATGAACATTGAAGATTTCGCATAATATTTTTACGCTGTGGCTCTGCTTGAGTTTCTTGATTATCAAAAATTGTTCAGTGAGTCCGACATCAAGAGAGCCGTGGCTTTTTTTAGTATTTCATTATGCTCTTCAAGGCGAGCCAGCTTCTTTTTCAATTCCCTAATTTCTATTTGCTCAGGGGTCATAGGTGAAGCTTTCGGTGTTTTCCCTTGGCGTTCTTCTCTAAGCTGGCGAACCCATTTATCCATCGTGGACTTGCCCACATTCATGGCTTGGGCTGCTTCCGTCACTGAGTAATTTTGGTCTAAGACTAGCTGCGCTGCTTCTAACTTAAATTCTGCGCTAAATAGTCGTCTTGTACGTTTTGTCATAATGTCACCTGTTAACTTATGAGGTGATGATATCACCTCTAACTAAGTGACCAAATTCACTATGTCACTACAAACATCTCGTGGGCTACGGCACCATTTAGGGAAATCTCTTACCATTTCTCAAATGAGCAAATTCAATATGCGCTTTCAATACTAAAACGAGGCCAGTGTTTCATCGATGATGTCTGTAATAGCTTTATTGCTACAGGCATTGCATCTCACGATGATTCATCACTGCTGATACGTTTTTTGATTGCTGAGAAATATATTGAAGTTGATTTATCTTACAACATTGCTGAATCAGGGATACTCGGGATTGAGGAAATCCAACTAACCCAACAACGAGGTATAGTAAATGGAGCTTCCTAGAAACAGTGTATGGGAGTCTGCAGGATGCGAAGCTCTACTAGCTGGCGCCTATCGAATTTTAGATGTGCTGCTTAATGCTGAGACAGTAATTCTTTTCACTCTGGATAACAACTCTTCAACTGTTCGCCCTTTAGCGATATCAATAGACAATTTTATAGAGCTAGTTAAAGCAAACAAGCTAAAACCCTCGAGATTTCAGTTACCAGATTACTTACTGATAGCAGAAGATGCGGTTTCAGAAGAGCATGCGGTACGTCGAGACAAAAATTATCAATTAGTTAGTGGACTTATCTCCGATAAACTTTTTCTATTCGATTATTCAACGAAGAAGCGGGTCCCTCAATTGTCCGAATATGCTAACAAGGTTGATGTTGATAGAAAAACTATTGCGCGTCTACTGACCCGATACTGGCGTTATGGTCAAACTAAAATGGCTCTTCTTCCTGCATTCGCGCATAGTGGTGGATTGGGAGTTGATCGTATACCGTCAGATAAGCCGTTAGGAGCTCCAAAAAGAACAAGAACATTAGCTCTTGGAAGAGCTGAGAAATTTATTGTTTCTGACATTGATAAATGCAATTTCATGAAAGCACTAAAAAAATACTATCTTAAGGAGTCTGGGATATCCTTAGTAAAAACTTACAAAAATCTATTAAAAGATAGTTATGAATATGAGATTCGTTTGGCAGAAGCAAATGCTAGAGCACCGATATTACCGTCAAAAAAGCAGTTTTCGTATTGGAGTAAAAAATTGCTTACTGAGGATGAGATTGTTAGAAGAAGGTCTTCAGAAGGCGATTATCTTAGAAACAAGCGCCAAACTCTTAAAGGGGTTACCCAAGATAGCTTCTTACCCGGTACTTACTTTGAAATTGATGCCACAGTAGCTGATATTCATATTGTATCTGAATTGGGTTCTCAATTTGTGCTTGGTCGACCTACGATTTACATTGTTGTTGATCGAGCCAGTCGCATGATCGTAGGAATGCATGTTTCTCTTTACCATGCATCGTGGAGAGCGGCGCGACAAGCGTTAACTAATAGTTTCCTGCCTAAATCTGATTACTGTAAAGAGTTTGGTATTGATATTGATGATTCAGAATGGCCTTGTGCCCATATACCTAAAGAATTAGTTTGTGATAATGGCGAAATGATAGGGATCAAACCTAATGAGGCTTTATCTCCTATGACACAATTATCTTTTACCCCGCCATATCGACCTGACTGTAAAGGTGTTGTCGAGCAACGATTTAATATTCTTAATAATGAAGTTTTACACAATTTATTGGGTACGACTAAAGGTGGGCAAGTAGTTCGGGGGCATAGAGACCCGAGAAAAGATGCAATCTATACTTTGAAAGAAGTCACAATTGAGATCATAAAAACCGTATTAGCTCACAATCGTACTATATTGAGTAATCTCGCATTTTCTAGCCCATTATTAATCAATCATGATCTTCCACCGACTCCTCTAAACTACTGGAAAATTCATATTACTAAGCATCGGCACGATTTAAGAACAGCTAATCACGATGAGATTATTGCGCGTTTACTGCCTCCTTCCGAAGCAAGCATGACTCGTAGTGGTATATTTTACAATGGATTATATTATTCTTGTCCTGAGGTTGAAGAAAGGAATCTAGCTTCAATCGCAAGAACGTCAGGACAGTGGCGTCTTGAAGTTAGAGTTGATGAAAATACGACAAACTATATATACGTCAGACTAGATAAGAATAAAGGGTTTACCAGATGTGAACTTTTACCCAGAAGTAGAATGTTTGCTAATAAATTTATGGTAGAGGCTGATTTTGTCCAAGATTGGCTAGATTCTAAAAAAGAAACATCTCCAACAAGTATTGCTTCTATTGAAGATCACAAGGCTCAAAACCGACTTACTATCGAAGCTAAAAAGCGCAGTAAAAACTCAAACAAATCAACTTTCATAGAAAGAACGAGGAATGTACGTCAACGTCGTAGAGATGAGCTTTATGCTACTACGAATATTATATCTGAAGAGTATTCTAGCCCATTGTCAAGTTTGTAGTGACATAGTGAATTTGGTCACTTAGTTAGAGGTGATATCATCACCTCATAAGTTAACAGGTGACATTATGACAAAACGTACAAGACGACTATTTAGCGCAGAATTTAAGTTAGAAGCAGCGCAGCTAGTCTTAGACCAAAATTACTCAGTGACGGAAGCAGCCCAAGCCATGAATGTGGGCAAGTCCACGATGGATAAATGGGTTCGCCAGCTTAGAGAAGAACGCCAAGGGAAAACACCGAAAGCTTCACCTATGACCCCTGAGCAAATAGAAATTAGGGAATTGAAAAAGAAGCTGGCTCGCCTTGAAGAGCATAATGAAATACTAAAAAAAGCCACGGCTCTCTTGATGTCGGACTCACTGAACAATTTTTGATAATCAAGAAACTCAAGCAGAGCCACAGCGTAAAAATATTATGCGAAATCTTCAATGTTCATCGAAGCAGTTATAACTATTGGCTTAAACGCCCAGCGTTAATTAATGCGGAAACAATAAAACTGCGCAGCTTGATTAGCGAGGCTCACGCCGCAAGCAATGGCTCTGCGGGAGCGAGAACCATTGCAGATATAGTCACAAATCAGGGTGTAAAGCTGAGCCGATACCGAGCAACAAAGCTAATGAGAACTCTTGGTTTAGTGAGCTGCCAAGAACCAAAGCATCGTTACAGAAAGGCTTCACAAGAACATATTGACGTTCCAAATCACTTAAGTCGTCAATTTGCTGTTACGGCTCCAAATGAAGTCTGGGCTGGCGATGTTACGTATATTTGGACAGGTAATCGGTGGATGTATTTAGCGGTCGTTATCGATCTTTTTGCCCGAAAAGTGATCGGTTGGTCAATGTCTTTGTCGCCTGATAGTCGGTTGACAGGTAAAGCGCTGTCTATGGCCTATGAATCTCGCGGAAAGCCAAAAGGTGTCATGTTCCATAGCGATCAAGGCAGTCATTATACTAGCCGTAAATACCGTCAATTACTGTGGCGCTTTCAAATAAAACAGAGTTTATCTCGCCGAGGAAACTGTTGGGATAATGCGCCGATAGAGCGCTTCTTTAGAAGTCTGAAGACGGAATGGGTGCCAACTGTGGGCTATCGTAGCTTCGCTGAGGCTCAACAAGAGATCACCCGCTACATTATCGGATATTACTGCCAACTCAGGCCACATCAGTATAACGGTGGTCTAACTCCCAATGAATCAGAACGATTATATTGGGAAAACTCTAAAACCGTGGCCAATTTTAGTTGACCACTACAAGAACAGGTGTTGATAGAGCTGGAGATAAGACCTCCATATGAAAATCCGTCTGCATTCATAGCTCATGTTCCTAGCGCTACACCGGAACCGTTGAAGTCTTTGACTAATCGGCACATTAGAGAGATTGACTTTGTTAATCGCTTTGAAGAGTTCTGTTGTAATGAGTATTCAGACTTACTCTCCACTCTTGCTGAAGATCAAAAAGATGAAAATCGTGAGCCAGTACAGAAAACTATAGGTAGGTTCTTAACAAAGGCTAGAAAGCAATCGGACAACAGATGGGAAGCTATTTTTTATCGAGGGGTGCTAAATAATCATGCCCTACTACATTACTTTGAGCATTCAGACTTATCAGGACATTTAAAGGATATTGAATGACATATACAGAAGATGGTTTAGTTGAATAACCAGCTATTGTGATATTTGAGAGCCTTGATTGTGATACGGAGATGGCGACTTGCTGGGATGAAATTTTTGGTAGTGATGCTGAAAGTGGTCTCGCATTTGGATGTGAGACTCGCAGCAACGTTGTATTAACTAACCGTCTTCGTGAGGCTTTACTTGAGTAATTAGTCTTTGTTGCGAAATAGTGAATGTGACCTGTTTTAGTTGTGCTATCAAACAAGTACTATCCTCTTCACCATGTAATGTTTCAAACTATCAGATAATAGTGGAGCAGCCTTATATTTGGTTGATAGAGATGAGGAGTGGTTAATAATGCTTTTACGCAACAAGGCTGCTTATCATGCGCGTTTACACCTTTTTACTCGACGGCAATAATTTAGCTTGATCAACTACTACTTTATTCAGTACGCACAGAAATGATTTCAGATATTTCTGTGACTGCTTTATCTTGGCTGTATCTCCTTACTATCCGCCTATCTTACTTATTGATATATTTAAATTATCCACAACTGAGTAATCAGTACAGTTGTGAGGTAAGCAATGCGCTGTCGGGCTAAGAAACTTCATATCAACAACTTAAAAGCGTCTTCCTTTGGCAGTGATGTGTAACAAGCAGTTCGTTGACGAGCTGGAGGTACTGATGCAAATAGATGGACACCACACCCTTACCTATGTAGTAGCTCGCTTCGCAGGTATTTCACATACTGATGCTGAAAAAGTAGCATATTCAGCTCAATATGTAGATGAAGCAACAAATAACAAGCCAATCTATTTCGACAATGGCGCAATGTTTGACCGTATAGCTTCGGCACACAAAATGCTAGATTATAGGAATATGCAAGAATTGGCGAATCATTTGGTGTGGATTCCTTTTCATTTTCTCCCTGGTAACCAAGGACTTCCTTCAGGCTGTGAGCCGGATGGTTCATTCATCCATCGGTTAATCTGTAAACCCGACAGTCATGTGGCTAGAGACATGTTGAGAATGGTAGCAACACATTGGGACAAGCCATTTGCGGCTCATCTCATGGGAATTGCGATGCATGTGTATGCAGATACCTTTGCTCATCAAGGCTTTGCAGGTGTAATCCATGATTACAACAGGGTAAGCGGGCTTGATTCTTCTTCCACTTCGGCTTTAGAAAGCATCAAATATAAGCTGTTAAGTCAGGGTATATCGGGTTCATCACCACTAGGCCACGGAGCAGTGTTGTCTTTCCCTGATCGTCCCTACGCTAAATGGTCATATATTAACGGAGAGGGAACTTTCGTTGAGAGAGATAACACGGCAATCTACCTCGATGCTGCGAATGCTATGTGCAAAGCGCTTCAATGTTGGAAAGATTCTGACTCTTTAATGAACATTGATTCGAAGCCCGGACTGAGTACTCAGCAATACTCAATGATTGAACAGACTCTGAGAGAAATTGTTGATGATGATGGTGATGCTCGGCACGCTAAGTGGGTTCAGAAACTACGGGAAGGACTCTTTGGTTTTGCTCCCGTTGATTTACCGTTCAACAAAGACGGTAGCGAAAGTTGGAAAGAGTTGGCAAGAGGGCCAAGTTCGAGCCAAAACGATAAAGTTGTTTACCATTACACAACTGCCTTTCTACAGTCAGACTGGAAACAGTTTCATGATGCCCTGAAAACGTACCGACTAGAAGTAATTCGAGATGTCTTACCTCGATACGGTATCTGTGTTGCTTAGTTGTCTAAATAAAACAAGGGTAGAAGGCTTAAAAATATATGATACAAAGAACGTTGAACATAATGTTGCCCAAAGTTCATCTTAATGTTGTTGCTTTATTTGCGGTGTTCGCCTTGGTTGGGTGTGCATCAAATGAATCAATAACGCTGGTTAGCGAATACGCAGACCAAACTACAAAAGTTCAAGAGACCCTAATGGATGTGTATAAATCCGCTGATGAGGCTCGAGTAAATGCGGAATTGGTTAAAGCTACGAGAGATGGGGTCACCGTAAATGGATTAGATATAGTAACTATCGACAGCTCTGGCCAAGAGCGTCTGTTACATAATCTGAAGACGTTTTCTCAGAGTATCTACGTACTGGCAACGGATGATCGAACTGAAGAGCTAGATAATTACTCTAAGAAGCTAAACGCATCTATCGAGTCTTTGTCTGAGTTACCACAAGTTGGGTCGACTGACGCCAATGATATAAAGCTACTATCAGTAAGTATCAACGCCATTGCTCGCACTTATACAGAGAAAAAACGCTACGACCTCCTAAAGACTATTTTGATCGATTCCGAAACAATTATTCAACGTTCGTTCGACTCTTTAAAGAGCGAGTTAGATTCATGGAAACATGTAACTAAGATCAGTTTAGAGAAAGAGCTACAAATCCGCTTGTATCTGCTCAACAACCCCAATCGCTGTGAAGTGATTGAAGATAAGCGTTGCGTAACCTTCAATCACTCATTAGAAGAACGAGTGGATGCCTATAAAAAGACGTATGAAATAAAAATTCGCTTAAATAACTTAGATTCTCAATACGCAAAATTAGAACGTGCATTGAGTTCAATTCAGGATCTAAATCAGTCTATTGTTATGTCCCTGAAAAGCGATGATGACTTAACTAAAAATGCTGCCAAAAAAGCACTTCAGTCTACTAAAGTTCAGATCGACGCAATCAAAGACTTTCGCGATACCTTAGGAGAATAGCAACATGGCCGACAACAATGCTACTTACAGAGAACTGAAAAGTTCATATGATCAAATCAAGGGGTATCTGGACCGCTCAATGCTTGGGCCTGAAGATGAGTCGCTATTACGTAGCTTTGAAGAGCTTGGTGATAAACTTCATGAGTATCACACCGCAATTATTGAGTCTAACTCCAGCAAGCTTAAGGCATCACAAAAGGAACTTGAGGAGCTAATTAGTAATGCAAATGAAGCAAAAGAAGTTCTGAAGGAAGCTGAAGGACATGTTAAGAATCTGGCCAAATTAGCTGAAGTTGTCGATAAGATATTGAAAAAAGTAGGAAAGTTTGTTTAGTGATTATGTTGGCTGGATCTCGTTCAAAGAGCCAGTCATTTATCGTATATTCGGTTAGTTACTTTTTGAGTTTGGAGTCAGATGGAAGAGACATTAATTGTAAACCTCCACTGAAAAATGTGAATGGTTACACATTGCTCATGTATGTAATATGCAGTATTGAAGAGTGTCTTGTTTGTGACTATTGAGCAAACTCATAATCATCTTTTAATCTGATTGCTTATAGTCAGATTTCAACCCAGAATTTTCAATTGCTTTAGGTTCTAATGCATCCTGCTGACAGAGTTTCTTTAAAGTCCAACAGCTATCACCATTATCAATCCATTCTATTAGATCTCCTTCATTCCAAGACAAATCCTTTTGAAACTCATCAGGAATTATGAAGTAGTGCTCACCATTTTCATTTTGTTTTATTTTTACTCGCATTACATGTTCACTCATACCAATTTAAAGAATATTTTAGGTTTATCGCATCACAAAAGTTTAAGTAAAGACAATATCTTAAAAATGTTAGAGCTAAATGGATCATTTTTAAAATCGCCCATTACCTTATTGATTTAATTTGTTTTTACTCGGGATGACCGTATACCAGTACCATCTTCAATTCTTCCACGCGATAATCTATATTTTGATATTTATAAATAGGACAATCTTTATTGTCACATTCAGCGCTTACGGGCAAACTTTATTGTCTCATCACAAATCCTAAGATTTAAATGACAAGCCGAGCGCTGACATGGCATCGGCTTTACTTTTCACATCCAATGCCAAATCCGCAACGGATTGAGCGTCTTGCAGTGTACGAATCGAAGCATCTTTAATGTTGAGCAGGTTCTGATTGATCTCTTTGGCGACAATACTTTGCTGTTCTGCGGCGGTGGAGATTTGGGTTGCTGCATCATCAATGCTGCTGATCGCCTGATTCAGGGCTTGGATTTCTGAACGGGTTTCCTGCGTAGTATGAATGCAGGCATTAGCGAGTTGTGTGCCGCTGTTCATCGTGTTTTTGAGTTGTTGCAGCGCATCCAGAATTTCTTGCATCGAGACTTGGATCCCTTCTGTCGCTTTGTGAGTGCGCTGGCTTAAGGCGCGCACTTCATCGGCGACCACGGCAAACCCTCTGCCTTGTTCTCCCGCGCGAGCGGCCTCAATTGCGGCGTTGAGCGCCAACAGGTTGGTTTGGTCGGCAACGCCCAGAATTTCGTTCATCACTTGCCCAATAGCGGCAATTTTCTCAGCCATCACTTCAGTATTGGCTGAGGAAGTCTCAACCTCTTTTACCAAATGAGCCACTTGCTGTTCGGTATTATCGATTTGTTTGGCAGCATGGTGGCAAAGCTGAGTCGCTTGGTGCACTTGCTCTGAGGAGTGGCTGCTGTTGCGTGCGACTTCGGCGATGGTGGCGACCATTTCTTCCACCGCGGTGGAGATGGTTTCAAGTTCTCCATTTTGCACTTCGACACTTTGGCTTGAGCTGTGTGAGATCTGTTCTAGCTCTTTCACTTTATCGCGCAGTGCACGGCTGGCATCCAGCACTCGACCTAAAATCGTGCGGTTGCGCCCTTCATCCATTAACAGATGAAACTCCGCTTGGTTGCTGGGCGTATTGCAATAAACCCAACGTGACACACTATCGTATTGTTGGCGCAGTCGATCATTAAAATGAGGTAGGTTAATCACCTCACCATAAAAAAGCAGAAAGTAAAACGCGGGAAGCAATAAACACCAGTATGGGGAATAGAAAATGGAAGCCAGCGCGAGAGCCCCAGTAACCAGTAATGAAATAAGTAGCTTATGGGTTGCCGAGAATTGCAGCCTTGGCGTAATGCGTTGGCCATGTTGAATCGCGCGATAAGCTTTTTCGGCACGCTCTCGCACCTTGGGGTCTAATTGACGACGTACAGATTGGTAGCCAATCAGCTGACCTTTTTCATAGATTGGTGTAACAAACGCATCAACCCAATAGTAACGTCCATCTTTACAGCGGTTTTTCACCGCGCCGCGCCAAGCGTGTTTGAGTTTCAGGTGATCCCACAAATCTTGAAAGGCTGCCTTGGGCATATCAGGATGACGAATAATGTTGTGATTTTTATGCTGTAGCTCTTCAGCGGTATACCCCGCTACCTGACAGAATGCTTCATTGGCGTAGGTGATAATCCCACGAGTGTCGGTGGTGGAGACCAGTTCGACATCGTTGGGAAACGTCACTTCTTCGTTGATCACGGATTGATTACGGCGATTCATCATCACCTCCTAAACACTAGCCTTGTGCTTAAAGTGTAATCAATTTTGATTGTTCTGCAGGTTTTACAGTGATTCGGTTTGTGTGGCAGATGCACCGTTGGCTTTACCTTTCCATTGCTGCACGATCAAACCGGCAATAATCAGCACTAAACCGATCAAGGTGGTTGGGTGGATCGCTTCACCAATGATGGTCGCGAGCAGAAACAACGAAATAAAAGGCGAAGCAAAAATCAGGTTACTGATGCGTGCGGTGTTCTGGGTATTTTTCAGCGCGCTGAGCCAAAGTACAAACGTGATGCCCATTTCAAACAGTCCCACGTAAGTAACCGCTAACCAACCTTGGGTGGTGATGCCCTGCCAATTGAGGTTTTCGTACCAACACAGCGCCAGTGCAAACGGGATGGCGAGCAGAAAGCCGAGTAACACCCCAACGATCGGGTCAGCTTTATTTTTGGTATTGAGAATCCAATATCCTGCCCACAGCAGAGTCGACAGTAGTGCGAGCCCAACCCCGAGTGGGCTTTCAAATTGCAAACCGAGCAGATCGCCTTTTGTGGCAATCACCACCACACCAAGGTAACTCATGACACAAGCGATCCAATCTTGTTTACGAATGCGTTGGCCGAGAAACAGCGCCGCCATCAATGTGAGGGTGATCGCCCAACTGTAGTTGATGGCTTGTGCTTGTGACGCGGGCAGCAGCGAATAGGCTTTAAACAAAATCAGGTAATAGGCGAGTGGGTTAATCAGCCCAAGCAACAAGTAGTAAAACGGATTTGCCAGTAAAGTGGGGACGATCAGCTTAAGCTTGCCCATTGCGGCGCAAATCACCAGTAACGCGAGTGCAGAGACAATGCTCGCCATGGTCACCATTTGCAGCGGGTTTAACTCAGCCAGCGTTAATTTAAAGGCAGTCGCGACCGTTGACCACAACAGCACCGAAGCCAAGCCCAAACCTAACGCGCGTTTTTCATTCATCCTGAAACTCTCTTATCCTTGTTTTCGCTAGTCTAGGGGAGAATAAACGCGCAACAAACTGGACATTTATCCAGTGCCGAAATACCATTTTGATCGAGATAAATCACAGTAAGTGTTCAACATGCAATGGATTTTTGAAAATCAAAGCGCATTGTGGTCGGCGTTAGTGAGCGCAGGCGCCACTGGGGTGGCGATTGGCTGGTGGGTCAAGCAGCGCTACCAACTGAAAACCCAATTGCTTGAGCAACAACTTGAGCAGCAGAGCCACTGGCATGCGCAGCAAATTCAGCAACTTAATGAGCAGCTCACCACCGCGCAACAAGAGTTGGATGAGCTGGATGCGTTACGTGACAAAAACGAATTTGAACTCAAGCAATCACACGGCAAGTTAATGGCAGTGCTGGAAAAGCTGCGTTACTTTGAGGCGGTGAAACAAGAGCGCCAGCAGTATGCCGATGAGCTAAACCAAGTGCGCGCCGCGAAAGCCGAGTTAGAAAGCCAATTGCGTGAGCAAGAAGCGCGTCATCAGCAGCAGTTGGTGGCGAGCCAAGAAAAATTGCAGCTGCTTGAACGAGCCGAAGAGCGTCTGAAACAGCAATTTGAGCATTTAGCCAATCAAGTGTTTGAGCACAAAACCGCCACGGTCGATGTGCAAAACCGCCAGAGTTTGGAAGGTTTGCTCACACCACTTAAAGAGCAGCTCGAAGGTTTTAAAAAGCAGGTCAATGATAGCTTTAACCACGAAGCCAAAGAGCGTCACACCTTAGTACATGAACTGCGTAACTTGCAGCGCCTTAATGAGCAGATGGCCAAAGAAGCGGTCAACCTGACCCAAGCACTGAAAGGGGATAACAAACAGCAAGGCAACTGGGGAGAAGTGGTGTTGGCGCGTGTGCTGGCGGAATCTGGGCTGCGCGAAGGGCATGAATACCAAACTCAAGTCAGCTTACAAAACGAAGCGGGTAAGCGTTATCAGCCAGATGTGATTGTCCATTTGCCGCAAAACAAACAGGTAGTGATCGACTCGAAAATGGCTTTGGTCGCGTATGAGCGTTACTTCCATGCGGAAACCGATAGTGAGCGAGATAGCGCATTACGTGAGCACTTACTTGCGCTGCGTAACCATATTCGTGGGCTAGGGCAGAAAGATTACCATCAACTCAAAGGCATTCAGAGCCTCGATTACGTGCTGATGTTTATTCCGGTTGAACCCGCGTTTCAAGTCGCGATTCAAGCCGACCCAAGCTTGGTCAAAGACGCGATGGAGCAGAACATTATTTTGGTGAGCGCCACCACTTTGCTGGTGGCGCTGCGCACCATAGATAACTTATGGCGCAACGAGCGGCAGAATCAAAATGCGCAGCTGATCGCCGAACGTGCTAGCAAGTTGTACGATAAGCTGCGTTTGTTCGTAGAAGATATGGAAGGGCTAGGCGGCGCGCTGGATAAAGCCAATCAGAGCTACCAAGGGGCGATGAATAAGCTGGTGACTGGGCGTGGTAACGCCATTCGTCAGGCGGAAAGCTTCAAACAGCTTGGGGTAGAAATCAAACGTTCTATCCCTCAGCCATTGATTGAACGCGCACAACAAGCGCCGGATCAGGAAAATGCCCCTTTAGTAGAAAGACATCCGATTGAGGATAAAGTAAACTAATCGCCCGCAGTCGCCGCAGTCATGACGGCCAAAGAGGAAAAATAATGACGGACACCAACGTGCTAGCAAACTCTGCAACAGACAATCAGGAAACGACCCACTTCGGGTTTGAAACCGTACGTAAAGATGAAAAAGTACATAAAGTCGCGCAAGTGTTTCACTCGGTTGCGGCCAAATACGACATCATGAATGACCTGATGTCGGGCGGTATCCACCGTTTATGGAAGCGCTTTACCATCGATTGTTCAGGCGCACGTCCGGGACAACGCATTCTCGATTTGGGCGGCGGTACAGGTGATTTAACCGCGAAATTCTCGCGTATTGTGGGCGAGAAAGGTCATGTCATTTTGGCCGATATCAATAACTCTATGCTCAATGTTGGCCGCGATAAACTGCGCGACAGCGGCGTGGTAGGCAATGTGCATTACGTGCAAGCCAACGCCGAAGAACTGCCTTTCCCAGACAACTATTTTGACTGCATTACCATCAGTTTCTGTCTGCGTAACGTGACCGACAAAGATAAAGCGCTGCGTTCGATGTTCCGTGTATTGAAACCCGGCGGCCGCCTGTTGGTGCTGGAGTTTTCTAAGCCGATCCTTGAGCCGCTGTCTAAGCTTTATGACACTTACTCGTTCCATATTTTGCCTAAGATGGGGCAGCTGATCGCCAATGATGCAGACAGCTATCGCTATCTCGCTGAGTCGATCCGCATGCATCCGGACCAAGAGACTCTAAAAGGCATGATGGAAGAGGCGGGTTTTGAACAAACCACCTATTACAACCTGACCGGCGGCATTGTGGCGCTGCATCGTGGTTACAAATTTTAAGGGCTGCTATGTCATTGCTTGCAACCATGCCACTGTCTCCTTTGCTGACCGCAGTGATTGAAACCACGCTCAACACGCTCATCAATGATGATCCGGCGTTAGGCCGCAAACTGCTGCGCCTGAAAGGCAAAGTGATTTCGCTGCATCTGCGAGAGTTAAATCAATCCCTGACCTTTGTGTTCAGTCAGCGCATCGATGTGATGACCGGCTTTGAAGGCCAGCCGGATTGCTATCTGGCATTAAACCTCTCGATTCTTCCTCAGTTGCGTGAGCAAGCCAATATTACCCAGTTGATCAAGCAAGATAAGCTAGAGCTGGAAGGCGATATCCAACTGGCGCAGAAGTTTTCCGAGCTGATGACCGATTGCAAACCGGATGTGGAAGAGTGGTTATCGCGCATCACGGGTGATGTGGTGGCACACAGTGTCGTGCATGGTGTGAAAAGCATCGCCGGCGCGCTAAAACAGCAAGCGCATAAGCATCAAAACCACTTGGCACAGGTGCTCACTGAAGAGTGGCGGATTGCGCCGCCACCGTTGGAAATTGCCTATTTTTGCGATCAAGTGGATGAGGTGAAAAGTCACGCTGCGCGTTTAGAAGCGCGTTTGAACCAGTTACTGGAAAAAGCATGAAACCTGCAGAGCTGAAACGTTTATACCGGATAGTTAAAGTTCAACTCGAATATGGCTTAGATGAGCTGTTGCCAGAGCATCATCTGACCCGAGCGCCGCTACTGGCGCGTAAATCTCTTTTTTGGCTGCGCAATCAACACGCCGATAAAGCGTTAGGTGATCGTTTACGTTTGGCACTGCAAGAACTTGGCCCGGTGTGGATCAAGTTTGGGCAGATGATGTCGACTCGCCGTGACCTATTTCCGCCGCACATCGCCGATCCTTTGGCCATGTTGCAAGATAAAGTTGCGCCGTTTGATGGCCTACAAGCCAAGCAATTGATTGAAAAAGAACTCGGCGCACCGCTGGAAACTTGGTTCGATGATTTCGATATCAAACCGTTAGCTTCCGCTTCGATTGCCCAAGTACACACCGCCAAGCTCAAGAGTAATGGTCGCGATGTGGTGCTGAAAGTGATTCGTCCGGATATTCGTCCGCAGATTGATGCTGACATTAAGCTGATGTATCGCGTGGCACGCATTGTGGCTAAAGCGCTGCCGGAAGCACGCCGCTTAAAACCGGTGGAAGTGGTACGCGAATACGAGAAAACCTTGCTCGATGAGTTGGACTTGCGCCGTGAAGCGGCCAATGCGATTCAGCTGCGCCGCAACTTCGAAAACAGCGAAGAGTTGTATGTCCCTGAGGTGTTAACTGATTTCTGTAATGAAACTGTCATGGTTTCTGAGCGAATATACGGCATCCAAGTTTCTGACTTGGCAGGACTTCATGCCAACGGCACCAATATGAAGTTACTGGCTGAACGTGGCGTGAGTGTTTTTTTCACCCAAGTGTTTCGCGACAGTTTCTTCCATGCGGATATGCATCCGGGTAATGTGTTCGTCAATCCTAACCATCCTGAAAACCCGCAATGGATTGGTTTGGACTGCGGCATAGTCGGGACACTGAATAGCGAAGATAAGCGCTATCTGGCCGAAAACTTCCTCGCCTTCTTCAATCGTGACTATCGCCGTGTAGCGCAACTGCACGTCGATTCCGGTTGGGTACCACTGGATACCAATGTCGATGAGTTTGAAGTGGCGATCCGCATGGTGTGTGAGCCGATTTTCGCCAAACCGCTGTGTGAGATTTCATTTGGTCACGTGTTACTGAATCTGTTTAACACCGCGCGACGCTTCAATATGGAAGTGCAGCCGCAGTTAGTTTTGCTGCAAAAAACACTGCTGTATGTCGAAGGCTTGGGGCGTCAGCTCTACCCACAACTCGATTTATGGCAAACCGCCAAACCGTTTTTAGAAAAGTGGATGGCTAACCAAGTGGGGCCACAAGCTTTCTTGCATGCATTGAAAGAGCGTGCGCCCTTATGGTTTGAAAAAATGCCTGAGCTGCCAGAATTGTTGTATGACAGCTTAAAGCAAGGTCGTAACTTGAATCAGCGTTTAGATAATCTTTATCAAGGTTATCGCCAATCCAAACGCCAACAAGGGACGGGAAAGTTTTTGTTTGGTGTTGGAGCCACATTAGTCGTATGCTCGGCGATATGGATCTCCAACCAATTAGAACCTTTAGCGATCGGTAGCGCGACCATTGGCGTGTTATGTTGGCTATTGAGTTGGCGAGCTTATCGCCAGTAAGCGCCTTGTCGCGTCGATAAGTTCGAAGATTTGTTCACACATAACCCGAGGTAAAAGAGATGGGTGGTATCAGTATTTGGCAACTTCTTATCATTGCAGTGATCGTGGTATTGCTGTTTGGCACTAAGAAACTGCGCGGTATTGGCAGTGACTTGGGCAGCGCGGTCAAAGGCTTTAAGAAAGCCATGTCGGAAGAAGAGCCAAACAGCGCAGCAAATCAAAAAGATGCTGACTTCGAAACCAAAAATCTTGAGCAGGCCAAAACCAATGCGTCTGCTGAAGTGAAAAAAGACAAAGAGCAGGCATAAGTCGTGTTTGATATCGGTTTTTGGGAACTGGTATTGATCGCTATTGTGGCGCTGGTGGTGCTTGGCCCTGAGCGATTACCCCATGCGATTCGCAGCGTGGCAAAGTTTGTCTCTGCAGCGAAAAGCATGGCCAATAGCGTGAAGGATGAGTTAGCGCATGAGCTGAAAGTGCAGGAGTTGCAAGAAAACCTGCGCAAAGCCGAGCAGATGGGGATGCAAAATTTATCTCCTGAACTGCAAAAATCGGTGGAATCACTCAAGCAAGCCGCGCAGGAAGTGCAGCGTCCTTACGCCGCAACGCCGAGCAGTGAAGCTAGCTCTACCAGTAGCAACCCCAGTTCGGCTACAGAGCCCGATGTTCGCCTCGATAGTGCGCCGCAACCCGCGGAAAAAAAGGCCGAATAAGCGCTTTTTTAAGCTCTCTTTATTAAGAGTTATCCTAGGTTTTAGTACTGATGTGATAACTCTTTTTTGATCTGTTACATGAGGTTTGCATGTCTTCCGTTGAACAGACCCAACCTTTGATCAGCCATTTGCTGGAACTGCGTAATCGCCTACTCAAAGCGGTGGCGGCTGTGGTGGTGATATTTATTGGCTTGATCTATTTCTCGAATGAAATTTACGAGTTTGTCTCAAAACCCCTAGTCGAGCGACTTCCCGCGGGCGCAACCATGATTGCGACCGATGTGGCTTCACCCTTTTTCACCCCCCTCAAGCTGACGTTGATTGCCGCTGTGTTTCTCGCGGTGCCTTTCATTTTGTATCAGGTGTGGGCGTTTGTGGCTCCCGGTTTATATAAGCACGAACGGCGTTTAATCTTCCCACTGCTGGTCTCTAGCTCGCTGCTGTTTTATTGCGGTGTCGCGTTTGCCTATTTTGTGGTGTTTCCGCTGGTGTTTGGATTTTTCACCGCCATTTCACTGGGTGGTGTGGAGTTCGCGACCGATATCGCGAGTTATCTCGATTTTGTACTGGCGCTGTTTCTAGCCTTTGGTATCGCGTTTGAAGTGCCGGTTGCGATTATTCTGCTGTGCTGGACGGGTGCAACCACGCCTAAAAGCCTGTCGGAAAAGCGTCCTTACATTATTGTTGGGGCATTTGTGGTCGGCATGCTGCTAACCCCACCGGATATGATTTCGCAAACGCTACTCGCGATTCCTATGTGCTTGTTGTTTGAAGTCGGCTTGTTCTTCGCTCGTTTTTATACCCGTGATGAAGCCGATGAAGGACAAGAGGAAGAAGAATAAAGAGCTGTGCTTTGAGCGCTGCGTAAAGTCAAGAAGGGCACCTTATCGGTGCCCTTTGTTTTTGGAACAGCACAAAGTTTGACCGATTTCGCTTTTTGATGATGTTGTCATCGCCATCTTTGATTTAAAGCAAATCTATCTTGGTTAGTGTTCGCACCGCGGCGAATTTCTACTATTCATATAAGCAGGCTCTAATTTAAAGCGATTCGTAAACGCTTAGAGCATAGATTCAGTTGCACATCAGGAGCCGTAACACATGTCAGCAACGTAAAGCCACAATAAAACCAATAACATAAAACAAGGAAGCCATTATGAAAGTCGTTCTTACCTCGCTGAGCTTAGCGATATCCCTCTCCTTCGCTGGGTATGCTTTTGCGGCATCGCCAAGAAGCGAACCTGTTTCCCCCATTTTACCTGCGCAGGAAATCCACATTGGAAAAGCCGAGTTGGGTAAAAAACTGTACTTTGATCCGCGCTTATCCAAGTCAGGGTTTATCTCGTGTAACTCATGCCATAACTTGAGCATGGGCGGCAGTGACAACTTAAAAACGTCCATCGGTCATAACTGGCAACAAGGTCCAATCAACTCACCGACTGTGCTCAATTCCAGTTTGAATATCGCCCAATTTTGGGATGGTCGAGCGGCCGATCTGAAAGAACAGGCAGGTGGGCCGATTGCCAATCCGGGTGAAATGGCTTTTACGCATACGTTAGCCATTGATGTGTTGCAATCAATCCCAGCTTACGTGAGTGAGTTTCGCCTAGTGTTTGGTAAGCCAACCCTCGATATCGATCAAGTGACCGAAGCGATTGCGGAGTTTGAAAAGACCTTAGTGACCCCATACTCACGTTTTGACCAATGGTTAATGGGGGATGATAGCGCGATAACGGCTCAAGAGCTGGCAGGCTATGAATTGTTTAAAAACTCGGGCTGTGTGGCTTGTCATAACGGCAGTGCGTTAGGTGGCAATTCGTTCCAAAAAATGGGTTTGATTGAACCGTATCAAACCAACAATAAAGTCGAAGGACTCAGTGCGGTAACTGGCGCTGACGCCGATCGCTTTAAATTTAAAGTCCCGACACTGCGCAATGTGGCGTTAACGTATCCCTACTTCCATGACGGAGAAGCGGCCACGCTTAAAGACGCTGTGGATATCATGGGGCGTTTACAGCTAGGGCGTAAATTTACCGATGATGAAAACGGTAAGATAGTGGCTTTCTTGCATACCTTAACAGGAGAGCAACCAAGCTTTGCTTTACCCATTTTACCGCCATCCAACGACAATACACCTAAGCCTCAGCCTTTTGATTAGTTGAGGTAAGCGCCTGCTGGCTCGGTGTTTTACCTGCCAGCGGGCTTTGCTATGTTTCGGGATGGCGATATCTAAACAGCTGCTACTTAAACGATCGGAGGTGGTTTAAATGGAAAAGCGAGCCGGTAAAAAAGTCCCCGCGCGCCATTGAGTATAAAAGGTAGCCCCTAAGGTAAAACCACGCAGTGCCATAAAGCTGAGCATGGCTAGCCACAGAGCGTGATTACCGTAGTGGGTCATGAACCCGTAAATGGCAAAGAAGGCGACGGCCGAAATAGCCATGCTATTTCGCATCTCTTTGCCTTTGGTCGCGCCGATAAACACACCATCCAATAGAAAACACCACACGGCGATTAATGGCATGGCGACGAGCCAAGGCAGATAATGTTCCGCCGTTGCTTGAACGCTCGGAATGTTAGTGATCATCTGGATCAGATCCGATCCAAAACCTAAGAAGATCAGGCTTAACAGCAAACAGATCATGGTAGCCCAAAAGGTACTGCTAATCATGGCAGTACGCAGTTGGCGATCATCCTTGGCACCAATTGCTTTACCGACCATGGCTTCCATCGCGTAGGCAAATCCATCCATACCGTAGGAAATCATCATCAAAAAGCTCATCAGCACCGCATTAGCAGCGACGATGTCATCTCCCAACGCCGCGCCTTGAAAGGTCATAAAGCTAAATACGGCTTGCAGACAGAGTGAGCGGAGGAAGATGTCACGATTGAGCGCCACTAAACGGGAAAGCTCTTTGCTGAGAGAGGGGATAAAAGAGAAAGGGGCTGGGAGCTGATGCTGCCGCCAGTAACGCACCACACACAGGAGACCAAACAAGAGACCAGCATAATCGGCGATAACCGACGCAATGGCGGCTCCTTCGACTTTCAGCCCAAGCCCGAGTACCAACAGTAGATCGAGCACAATATTGGTCAGGTTGGTAATGATCACCATCCACATCGGGGCGCGGGCATTTTGCGTACCGAGTAACCAGCCCAATAGCACAAAGTTAAGGAGTGCGGCTGGAGCACTCCAAGCACGAAGGTAGAAATACGTTTCAGCGTAGGTTTTGACTTCGCTGCTGGCATCGCTGAAGTGAAAAATCAGTTCGGCGACAGGGCGATGAAACAGTAAAAACAGTGTGGCTAAACCCAATGCAATGACGCTGCCTTGCAGTAAAACTCGAGCAAGCTGCTGTGAATTTTGCGCACCGTGCGCTTGGGCGGTTAAGCCTGTGGTCGACATACGTAAAAAGCCGAGCAGCCAGAATGTTACGCTAATCATAGTGCTGCCGAGTGCCACGCCGCCTAAATACCAAGCGTGTGCGAGATGACCGATCACCGCGGCATCGACCAAGCCGAGCAGTGGAACGGTAATGTTAGACAGCACCATAGGCAGCGCGATCGCCAGCACTTGGCGATGCACATTCGGTTGTTTCAACGTTTGCAAAATCAGTGACACACAGAAAACCTCAGTAATGACTTGCGGTTAGTGTAACTGAGTGGGGATAGTTGGGCTATGACATGACCGAGATGGCGGGTTACCAATCTAGGTTAACAACAACAGGAGTTAAGCGTGTTTTGTAAATGCCGGAGCGTGCAATCGCGCGTTGCCAAAATTTCCAGCGATCACAATGGCGATCCAGTGGTGAGAAAGTGCGTACTGATTTCGCCCACGGCAAGCAATTGATGATGGCATCACCTGCGCAGGTAAACCCGTGGGCATAAGCTTCACAGCCCAGTTTTTGGCCTAGATAGCTGGAGGTTTTATCTCCCGCCACCACAAGGCAGGCGCTGGCTTTGGCAAAATGCAATCCGATAGAGCGCACGAAACGCGCCACTTGCTGAGCATCGCAATCGAGCAAGGCATGTTCACAGACCAACAGCACAGGAGCGAATTCGGGGATCGGCAGTTCGGCAAGTCCTTGTGGTTGCATCACATCACCACACACCAGTTGATAACGCTCACTGCGGTGAAATAGCTTCTCACGCCATAAAAGGTTTTCAGTAATATCCCACTCAATCCAGTGGCAGCGGCCGTTATCTACTCGATAAAAGCGGGTGTCGAGGCCTGCACCGACATTAATGATCCAGCCATCAGGATGAGTATCAAGAAAGTGGCGAACTTGTTGGTCACAAAGCTGAGTTAGCGTGACATGCAGTAACTGCTTTTGAGCGATATCGCCCGTCAGGCAGTCTTGCGCTAAAGCGCAACGACGACAAGCATTGGCGGCAATCGGATCATACACCAAGCCATTATCGACCAAGCTTTCTCGGCTGCGCAGCCAAAGTGGCTGAACCAAATTCGCAGGAACTTGGTATGGGTCTGAGGTGGGTGAATCTGAGTGGCGCATGCTCATCTTCCTATGCTGGGATAGGAAGATGATAATGAATCTCAAATAAGAAGGCAAGTTGTTGAGAATTTATCTCAACAATCCTTACATCCAAGTGCTGTTGCGAATGACGCCGACTGCAATGCCTTCAATGGTGAGCGATTGCGCGGCTAAATCGACTTCGATTGGCGCAAACTCTTCATTTTCCGCATGCAGGAAAACTTTGGAACCTTTGCGCTCAAGGCGTTTCACCGTGACGTCATCTTCTACGCGCGCCACCACGACTTGGCCGTTGCGTACATCTTGCGTTTTGTGCACAGCAAGTAAGTCACCATCGAGGATACCGATGTTCTTCATACTCTCGCCATGCACACGCAGCAGAAAATCGGCTTGCGGGCGGAACATGCTTGGATCGACTTGGTAGTGTGCTTCGACATGCTCTTGAGCAAGAATCGGTTCACCCGCGGCAACGCGGCCAATCAAAGGCAAGCCAGTTTCGGCTTCTTCTTCGTTTGCGGCGTTATCGACGAGGATGCGGATCCCGCGTGAGGCTCCGGGCACCATTTCAATCACTTGTTTACGAGCCAGCGCTTTGAGGTGTTCTTCAGCCGCATTGGCCGAACGAAAACCCAGCTCTTTAGCAATTTCGGCGCGGGTTGGGGGCATTCCGGTTTCATCGATCTTGCTTTTGATCAGATCAAACACTTCTTGTTGGCGAGGGGTTAACGGCTTCATGAGTCACCTGTCTTTTTATACAGTTGACTGTGAGTATATCCAGTGCAATGAGAATTGCAAAGCCAATTGCTTGTTTTTTGTGTGATTGTGAAGTTAGCCACTGGGTTGCGTTCTCCATAATCGCTTCAAAGACGGTGTGGCTGCCTCCCATTTCACTCGGAAATGCTGCGCATGTAAGCAATTAAATTAAAAGGTTTGACCAGTTTCTGGTATTCTTGGCGCGCAAAAAACGATACCGCACGATGGTGAACTCTCACGCTGGCCGTGAAAGCAGACGTACTGTCGCGCTTATTTCAAGAATCTTGAGGCTTTGAACTCTATGTCTTCAGGACACCTATTATCCCGTTCACTACTGAAGTTACCGATGTCGGTGCTGGTGAAAGGGACGGCGATTCCATCTAATCCGATCCAAGATCTGGATATCGATACTCATAAACCGGTGATTTACGCCTTACCGTTTCGCTCCAACGTCGACTTGCTGACGTTGCAAACACATGCCAAAGAAGCTGGGCTGCCTGACCCTTTAGAGCCTTTGATGCTGAATGGCAAAGCTTTCCAGCGCTATGTGTTTATTGCTTCGCGCCCAACGCTGCTGAGTAGTGATCAACATGTGCCGAGTGATTCTATTGCGTTGTTTTCTGAGCTGCTGACCGAGCATAAGCTCGACAGTGAGTTGGATGTGCAGGTGATTCCAGCAACGGTTTTGTGGGGACGTAAACCGGGCAAAGAAGGGCAAGAAAGACCCTATTTGCAAGCGTTGAATGGTCCGGAGAAAGCGCTGGCCGTCTTGGCTTCTGGCCGTGACTGCTTGGTGCGTTTTAGCCCTGTCGTTTCGATGCGTTACATGGCGGACACCCACGGCACCGATGCCTCGATCGCGCACAAATTGGCTCGTGTAGCACGCATTCACTTCTCTCGGCAAAAACTGGCGGCATCTGGCCCCAATTTGCCGCAGCGAGCACAACTGTTTGCCCGCTTGATGAATTCTCCTGCGATTGAAAAAGCGATTGCGGACGAAGCGAAATCCAAACAGATCCCGCTTGAGAAAGCGCGCAAAGAAGCGCACGACATTCTGGATGAGATCGCGGCGGATTTTTCCTATTCGCTCGTGAAAAAAGGCGATCGCATTTTAGGTTGGTTGTGGAACCGCATCTATCAAGGGTTAAACATCAATAACGCGGCGACCGTGCGTCGCTTGGCACAAGATGGTCATGAAATTGTCTACGTGCCTTGTCACCGTAGCCATATGGATTACTTACTGCTTTCTTATGTGCTTTATCATGAAGGCATGGTGCCGCCGCATATTGCTGCTGGGATTAACCTGAACTTTTTCCCTGCTGGGCCGATTTTCCGCCGCGGCGGCGCGTTCTTCATTCGTCGCAGCTTTAAAGGCGCGCCACTTTATTCAACGATTTTCCGTGAATATCTTGCTGAGCTGTTTGCGAAAGGCTATTCGGTGGAATACTTCAGCGAAGGTGGCCGCTCGCGTACTGGTCGTCTATTACCTGCCAAAACCGGCATGTTGGCGATGACCATTCAAGCTATGTTGCGTGGTTTGAATCGTCCAGTGACTTTGGTCCCAGTCTACATCGGCTATGAGCATGTGATGGAAGTGGGTACTTACGCCAAAGAGTTACGCGGCAAACGTAAAGAGAAAGAGAATGCCGGTTTAGTGCTGCGCACGCTGCGTAAGCTGCGCAATTTTGGTCAAGGTTACGTGAACTTCGGTGAGCCGATCCCACTCAACCAGTTTTTGAATGAAACCGTACCGCAATGGACGCAAGATATTGACCCGATGGGCGAGAGCAAGCCGCAATGGATGACTCCAACGGTGAATAAACTCGCGACCCGTATGATGACGCACATCAACGATGCGGCTGCGGTGAATGCGATGACCTTGTGTGCGACGGCGCTGCTTGCTTCGCGTCAGCGTGCCTTGGCGCGTGACAACCTGATTAAGCAGGTGGATTGTTACTTATCACTGCTGCGCAATGTGCCGTATTCAGCCACTTCAACGCTGCCGAGTGAGAGTGCAGAGAAGCTGGTTGAACATGCAGAGTCGTTGGATAAGTTTGTGGTGGAAACCGATACCATGGGCGACATTATTTCGCTGGATCGTAACCAATCGATCCTGATGACTTATTATCGCAACAACATTATCCACTTGTTGGCTCTGCCATCGCTGATCGCTCAGTTGTTGATTCGTCAGCAAAGCGTATCGCTGGAAAAGGTGCAAGCGACCGTTGCACAAATCTATCCTTTCCTGAAACAAGAGCTGTTTTTGCGTTTTGAGGCAGAAGAACTCAACGATCTGGTACTGCGTTATGTGGCGGAGCTAGCACGCCAAGGTTTGGTTACGGTGGAAGGTAAAACGGTCACCTTGAATCAAGCGCAAACTCAAGTGCTGATGCTGCTGGGGCGCATTATCTCCGAAACGCTGCAGCGTTATGCGATTGCGCTGAACCTGCTTGTGAGTTGCCCACATTTGGGTAAAGCCGAGCTGGAAGAGAAGAGTCAGGAAGTGGCGCAGCGCCTCGGTCGTTTGCATGGCATTAATGCGCCTGAGTTCTTTGACAAAGGGGTATTTGCTTCGCTGTTCGTGACGTTGCAAGAGCAGGGATATCTCGATGAGCAGGGTCGCTGCGTATTAGAAACGGCGAAGCCGCTCTCTCGCCAGCTTTATGCGCTGATCTACCCAGAAGTGCGCATGACGATTCAAGAAAGCTTGTGTCAGGTTGACGCGTAACGACAGTGCTCTAGCCAATCGAACTGAATGAAAAAGGCATCCTGCGGATGCCTTTTCTTTTCCCTTAAAGCTGGGATCACCAGACGCTGAGCAGGATGCCTGCGGTGATTGCCATACCGACATAGTTGTTATTCAGAAACGCCTGAAAACAAGGCATGCGCTCACGATAACGGATCAGGTGCTGTTGATAAGCGAATAACCCTGCGGCGACCAGCAGACCCCAGTAGTAGCTTGTGCCAAGCGCTAAACCTTGGCCTAAAGCAACCAGTAAGCCCAGTGTCGCCAGTTGCAGCAAACCAATAATGCGTTTATCCCAGCGCCCAAATAAGATCGCAGTCGATTTGATACCAATCTTCACATCATCATCTCGGTCGACCATGGCGTATTGAGTGTCGTAAGCAATCGTCCACAACGCATTAATCAAAAACAGCACCCAGACTTGTGGAGGCAGCGTATCTGCTTGAGCAGCCCAAGCCATAGGAATCGACCAACTGAACGCGAGGCCAAGCACCAGTTGAGGCAGGTGAGTGAAGCGCTTCATAAACGGGTAAACAAAGGCTAACAGAATACCGATAACAGAGAGCTGGATAGTTAGGGTATTCATGGTCAACACGAGTAAGAACGAGCTGACAGCAAGAAGAACAAATAACAGTAAGGCTTCTTTGGCCGAAACTAACCCTGCGGGCAATGGACGTTGGCTCGTGCGCTTCACATGGCCATCGACATGGCGGTCGGCGTAATCGTTGATCACACACCCAGCCGAGCGCATTAAAAATACGCCTAATACAAACACCACTAAGACGCGAAGATCCGGCAAGCCTTGTGCCGCTAAAAGCAGCGCCCACAGAGTAGGCCAAAGTAAGAGTAGGGAGCCAATCGGGCGATCCATGCGCATCAGTTGCCAGTAAGCGCGCGCTTTAACAGCGGTCATTTACACTCTCTCCTTAGAGTAAATCGGGGATGTGGCGAGAAACAGCTCCGTCACTAACATGGGTTTGTTGTTCATCCATAAGCGAGAGCGACGGGCTAATAGTCGTCCGAATTCTGTCTCTACCCAGCCAACTTGCAGTGCATCTCGCTTAACATTATCCGCACTAAATACGGTGAGACCTAGTGGAATTTTCCCCTGTTGGGTGAAATCAAACTGCTGATTGTGCATCGATGAGCGCGGGATCAAGGTATGGCCGAATACCCAAGGTTGTTGGTCGCCACAAATAATCACTTGGCGCAGAAGATACTCTTCAGAGGCGAGCAACTGAGTCTCATCATAGCTCAGGGTGTCCGCTGGCATGATTTGGTTACTTAATAAGTCTACGGTCAGATGCTCACACTGCGTCGCCATTAGGCGCGAAAGAGAGCCTTGTTCGAGTAGCCATTGCTGAGCTAAAGGGTCTGGAAATTCAATGTCATCAGGCTGTTGCCAAGTGACGCGATTCAGTGCGGCTAAATAGAGCGAAGTTAATTGATTCATACTATTATTCAATTTGACGCTTTACCCGATTACCCTAGCTACCTGCAATACCACCGAGTTTGGGTATACAATAAAGCTCAGATTTTGATTCCAAACCAAAGAGTTCGAACGCGGAAAGCATTTTATTTACCAAATGGATGCTCTATTGTAACAAGACTCCGGCGGTTCGAGTATTGCGAACAGAATAAAGAGCAGACAGAAATATGCTAAAACGTTACGTCGTCCAAATAATGCTCGCTTTGAGCTTAATGCTTTCCTTTGCTAGCAATGCCGAAGATCCACCGGCAGTGCCTCAACTGGCCTATTTCACTTTAGAGCCCGATCTCACCACCAATTTTTTTACCAAAGGTAACCAGTTGGGTTATATCCAAGTGCGTATTGATATTATGGTCGCCAACGCGGCGGATTTGCCAATTGTCGAGCAGCATCAGCCTTTGATCCGCGATGCGGTGGTTGAGCTACTGGGCAAACAAACCGAAGATACCATCAAATCCCTAGCTGGGCGTGAGGATCTACGTAAATCGTTAGTGAATCGTCTCAATAATATCTTGTTGCCTGAGGTAGGCCGCACAGTGATCGCCGATTTACTGTTTACCAAGTATATCTACCAATAGTTTGGTTCTTTCTTCATCGATTAAAGAGTAAAAAAGCGGCTGAAGCCGCTTTTTTACTCTGGTGCGAAGGGCGGGAATTACGCTTGCTGGTCGCGTTGGCTGTCGAGCCATGCCAGTACGACCCCGCTGATTAAGCCAGCTAAATGAGCGGTATTGGCAATCGCCATAAACGGCTGCACATAACCTAACACTAACCAGATCAGCATAAAGCCCATCAAGGATCTTGGAATGGATAAACCCAGTTGGGGGGCGCGCTGACCAAGAATCCACAGATACCCAGCCAAAGCATAGACAACACCGGATAGGCCTCCAAAATTCGCGCCTTCAACCCAGTATTGACCGGCACCAGAGATAATCGCGGACACCACAAACAGCTTAATCAGTCTGACACTGCCAAGGCGCTGTTCAAGATCGCCCCCAAATTGCCACCACCAGAGTAAGTTAAAGGCAATATGCATGACGGAAAAGTGCAGTAAAGCATGACTAACCCAGCGCCAAATTTGCCATTGCTGGCCAGCAAGAGCGGGAAAATGTAATGCATTAAACATTGCATCTCCCGCACCAAACGTTTGCAGAGTAAAGATGATGATACACAGCGCCATAATAAACAGCGTAAACACTCCAGCTTTGGCTTTAATCAGACTGAGTAAATTGGGCGATGCGTAATGAAATTGGGGGCGCTTTTGATCAGCGACTTCCCATGAGGCGGCTTGGTATTTTTCCGCATAAGGGTTCTCTAAAAACAGCGCGAGTTCAGCTTGTGCGGTTTCGTTGTGTTGATCTTGGATTACCCAAAGAGTGAACTGACCACTTGCATCCGGCATCATCTGAATTTCAATGTGATGGGCGGCCATGTAATCGATAAACGCTTGTGCCGCTCGCGGATTATTTAAAGTGGTCAGTAAATGCATCAGTGGTTAACTCGCTTCGATGGGAAGATTGGCGCGTTGCCAGGCGTCAAAACCGCCATCCACACTATACACCTCTTCAAAACCTTGGTTAACCAGATATTGGGCCGCCCCTTGGCTACTGATGCCGTGATAACACATGACTAAAACCGGCCGATCAAACTCAGCTTGTTCCATGAATGGCACCATGGATTGGTTTGTCAGGTGGTAAGCGTTTTTAGCATGAGCGAGTTGAAAAGATTGTGGGTCGCGAATATCGACTAAATGAGCCTGTTTCTGCTCCATCATGGCTTGTGCTGCATTAACGTCGATGTGTAAAAAATGGTCCATAGGTTTGCTCTCATTTGGCATGCCGAATCGGGCTAATTGTAACCTATTCAAGTTTAGACAAGTACTGGGCAAGAGTAGGGTTATCCACTTGTGATTAAAATGGCAGCACCTGTGGGTAATCCTGTGAATTGCGTTGATAAAGTGGTTTTGTGATTTTCGATCCACAATATGTAGCGATGATCCTGATTTTGCTGTGGGTAATTTTTAAAGTATCCCCAATCGATGAATCGTAATAAAGCCTTGAAATAGGCGGTTTGATGACAGTGAATAAAGAAATTTGTCACAGAGTTATCCACAGACTGATTTGCGCAACGAGATCCCGAGTGCGATCTAAAATCGGATCACTGCAGCGCAATTGAACGTTTGAGTTAAGTCTGTTTCGTGAGAAGTCACTGGAAGGGGGGAAAGGCAGAAACTAAGAATGACCTGCGTAGGCAAGTCATTCGCTCACTTATCGAAGCTTGAGTGACGATGAGCTTAGTGCAAAAAAGAGGTTAACAGGGACACTATGCTCTCGCAGCAAAGCTGCCACTACTTGATCTTGATGATATGTCCGCATTCTCTGCAGATGTAGACTTCTTTAATACCAATCAGCTTTTGCCAAAGTGTGCGCCGTTTACGTTGCAAATGATTCGTGTGAGTACAATTGAGCATAATATATAAGTTAATTATGGAAAATTGCTACGAATATTACATTTGCTGCATAGTAAATGAAAGTGATCTTGGTTCAATAAAATGATATGAAATTAAATTGATAATATTGTCATTTATTTAATTCAAACAACAACTTAGAGTTGTTGCTGGTGATTTTGATAACCTCACCGAGAGGGAGTGAACGAAGCTGTGCAACTTTCTCACTGATGAGATGGGTAAACATAGGTTCATTACGTTTTCCACGGTGGGGAACGGGGGCTAAATAAGGACAGTCGGTTTCTAAAATCACGTAGTTGAGATCGAGCTGCGGGATCACTTGATCCATGCCGCTATTTTTAAAAGTACTGACTCCACCAATACCGAGATGAAAACCAAGATCATTGATCGCTTTTGCCTCATCAACACTGCCGCCAAAGCAGTGAAAAACACCGCGTAAGCGACCATCTTGCGCTTGCTTGAGTAATGCTAATGTCTCGTTGAGCGAATCTCGGGTGTGAATGACCACGGGCAAATCCAGCTCTTTTGCCCAGTTGAGTTGGGTTAAAAACGCCATTTCTTGTTCGGCTTTAAAAGTCTTATCCCAATATAGGTCGATACCGATTTCGCCCACGGCAATAAAAGTGTGGCGAGAAAACCACTCATAAATGGTCGCTAAAGTCTGTTTTACATTGGCATCCACATAGCAAGGGTGGAGCCCCATCATCGAATGGCAAAGATCTGGGTAGGCTTCTTCTGTTGCCAACATGGGCGCAATGGAATTGAGGTCAATATTAGGCATCAAGATTTTTTCAATACCGACTTTTCTAGCGCGAGCGATCACCTCATCGCGGTCATGGTCAAATTCACTGGCATAAACGTGGGCATGGGTATCAATCATCGGATCATCTCAACATTCGGTTTTGTGGCGAGTATACGTGAGTGTGAGCACGAGGTCATTTTTGGCTTTTTCCTGCTTTGCCGCTAGCATGCCGAGCCGAGAGTGATATGATTTTGCCCAGCACTTCCCTCAGCACCTGATTTTTCAGGCACTGACCACATAAGAAGGAGAATAGAGTGTCGGTATCCATTCAAGGTCAATTTCCTGGGCGTCGTTTACGCCGCCTGCGTAAACATGATTTCAGCCGTCGCCTTGTGGCCGAAAACCAGTTGTCGGTGAACGATCTGATCTACCCGATGTTTATTTTGATGGGCAAAGATCGCCGTGAAAAAGTCGATTCCATGCCTGGCGTAGAACGTTTATCCATCGATTTAATGCTGGAAGAAGCACAGTACCTCGCTAACCTCGGTGTGCCTGCGATTGCTCTGTTTCCTGTGGTCAATCAGGATGCAAAAAGCCTATGTGCTGCCGAAGCTTACAACCCTGAAGGCTTAGTTCAACGCGCAGTGCGTGCGCTGAAAGAGCATGTGCCGCAAATGGGCGTGATCACTGATGTGGCGTTAGATCCATTCACAACTCATGGACAAGACGGCATCATCGATGAGCAAGGTTATGTGTTGAATGATGAAACCACTGAAGTGCTAGTGAAACAAGCACTGTCGCATGCTCAAGCTGGTGCGGATGTGGTAGCTCCTTCCGATATGATGGATGGCCGCATTGGGCGTATTCGTCAAGCATTGGAAGAGGCGGGGTTCATTCATACTCAAATCATGGCTTATTCCGCTAAATATGCCTCGAATTACTATGGGCCATTTCGTGATGCGGTCGGGTCATCTGCGAATTTAAAAGGTGGCAACAAGAAAAACTACCAAATGGATCCCGCCAATTCCGATGAAGCTTTGCATGAAGTCGCGATGGACATCAATGAAGGTGCGGATATGGTAATGGTGAAACCCGGCATGCCCTATCTGGATGTGGTGCGTCGAGTCAAAACTGAATTGCAGGTACCGACCTTCGCTTACCAAGTTTCCGGTGAGTATGCGATGCACAAAGCGGCAATCATGAATGGTTGGTTGAAAGAGCGGGAAACGGTATTCGAATCTTTACTCTGCTTCAAACGGGCAGGTGCAGATGGCATTTTGACTTACTTTGCGAAAGAGGTGGCTGAGTGGTTGGCGGAAGATAGCGCAAAAGCTGCGCAATTCTTACCTAAAAAATAAAGAATACACCGCGCTAATAAAGCAAAGATCAAGGCTGACGTAAGTCAGCCTTTTTAACATCCCTAAGCCACTGCTTTTCGCGGTGGTGATTGTTTGAGGAAAAATGATGCTAATTCGTGAAGGTTCCCTGAGTGAAATTGTACAAATCGTTGAAAAAATTCATGAGTTTGCACAGAAAGAGACGGAACAGAGCTTACAAGCTCGGCTGAACGATAAGACTTGCTTAGTGCTCGTTGCAGAAAATGAGAGCGAATTGCTAGGTTTTAAAATGGGTTACGAGCTCGATAATAAAACGTTCTACAGCTGGTTTGGCGGTGTGACTCCTGCCGCACGAGGGCATGGTGTCGCGCAGCGCTTACTTGACGTTCAAGAAAAATGGGCGTTAGAGCAGGGGTATCAACGTATCAAAGTGAAATCGCGTAATCAGTTTCCCGCCATGTTACGGCTGTTGATAAAAAATGGTTATCTCATTGAAGATTATGAGAAAAAAGAATCCATCGTCGCGAGCCGAATCCACTTTGTTAAAGTGATCTAAAAATAAATGAGATTTTTTCTCATTTGGGTGTTGACTATTAAATGAGAACTATTATTATTAACCACGTCTTAGGGAACAAGTGAAGGTTCACCAGGACGTTAAGTCACCCTTTATCGAGTCATCGATGTGTGGTAGCGAAACGGCCGAACTTAAGCAGGTTCTTTTTGACACGACATTGCTCACATTGCTTCCAGTGTAATTTTTAGCTTTTTGGTAAAGCGAATCAAAAAATTGGCTTTGACCTCGTTTGCTAGGCGACATCTTCGGGTGTCGCTTTTTCTTTTTATGACTCTCGCCCATGAAGTTATCCACTGAAGCTTAATATTATCCCAGCAATGAGTGGACAAGTATGAAGTTTCACTGCACTCATCCACTGGCCAATCCATCACGTAAGCAGAGTGAGCAAAAGGGCAGCGAGTGTCTTTTCCACAATTTACGATCCGCAAAAGATCATTTTATTTTCAATCGATCCTTTTTTTTGTTGTTTAAAAACATTAACTTAAAAATTAATCATACAGTAAATTTATCGGTTTTAAATCGGCGTAAATAAATCTATAAACAGAGTTATCCACAGAATGCTGGGTTGCGTAAGTGGATCGGATATCCCCTGAATGAGCCAAAAACGGTAACAACATGGAATCCAAGCAGTAGTCGTGGCATCCTAGGCTCATTTACTTACGTTTGGATAATCCTTCTATGGCTCATATACCTGACAATCCATTGATTTTAATCGACGGCTCCTCTTACCTTTATCGTGCATTTCATGCTTACCCGGGCACCATGAGTAATGGTGAAATCCCAACCAACGCCATCTATGGTGTGGTAAACATGATTCGCAGCATGATGCGCCAGTTCGCTTCGGATCGTATGGCGGTGATTTTTGATGCCAAGGGAAAAACCTTCCGTGATGAGATGTACGATCAATACAAGGCGCATCGACCACCTATGCCAGATGAGTTGCGCTGTCAGGTTGAACCTTTACACCAAGTTATTCGCGCTATGGGTTTACCGCTGTTGGCGATTGAAGGTGTAGAAGCTGACGATGTGATTGGTACGTTGGCGCGCCAAGCCTCACAAGCTGGTATGCCTGTTTTGATCAGTACCGGCGATAAAGATATGGCGCAGTTGGTGGATGATAATATTACCCTGATCAATACCATGACCAACGTCGTGCTGGATCGCCAAGGTGTGATTGAAAAATTCGGTATCCCGCCAGAGCTTATTATCGACTACCTCGCCTTGATGGGCGATAAAGTGGATAACATTCCCGGCGTACCTGGGGTGGGTGAAAAAACCGCGACCGCACTTTTGCAAGGGATTGGCGGCTTAGAAGCGCTGTACGCCAACCTCGATAAAATCGCTGCTTTAGGCTTCCGTGGCTCAAAAAACATGGCACAAAAGCTGGAAGAGAACCGCGATAATGCCAAGCTCTCTTATCAACTCGCCACCATCAAATGTGATGTCGAGCTTGAGGAGTCTCCGCAAACCCTGCTAAAGCAAACGCCAGATCGAGATGCGTTGATGTCGCTCTACGGTAAGCTCGCCTTTAAATCTTGGCTGACCGAATTGCTTGATGGTGGTACAGGTGTTGTGACGGCGGACGAGCAAACGAAAACCTCTTCAGTTACAGTGTCAACCGCAGCAAGTCATGCGGCTGCGATTCCTGAAAGCCCTGCGGCCCACATCGATCGTAGCCAGTATCAAACCATCCTAAACGAGCAAGACTTCCAGCACTGGTTAGAGAAGTTACAACAAGCCGAGCTGTTTGCCTTTGATACGGAAACCGACAACCTTGATTACATGGTCGCCAATTTGGTGGGGATGTCGTTTGCGGTTGCCGAAGGTGAAGCGGCTTATCTGCCAGTCGCGCACGATTATCTGGATGCGCCGCAGCAGTTGGATCGCGACTGGGTGATTGCCCAGCTGAAACCTCTGCTTGAAGATGAAAGCAAAGCCAAAGTGGGCCAAAACCTCAAATACGATGCGAGCGTGATGGCGCGCTACGGCGTTGAGCTGCGTGGTATTCGCCACGACACTATGCTGCAATCCTACGTCTATAACAGCGTGGGCGGCAAACATGATATGGATAGTTTAGCGCTGCGTTTTTTACAGCACAGCTGTATCTCGTTTGAACAAGTGGCAGGTAAGGGTAAGAACCAGCTCACCTTTAACCAAATCGCTTTAGAAGAAGCGGCACAATACGCGGCAGAAGATGCGGATGTGACGTTGCGTCTGCATCAGCGTATTCATCCGTTGATTGAGCAAGACGCTAAGCTTGAGCAAGTGTATCGCGAAATCGAAATGCCACTGGTACCTGTGCTATCACGTATTGAACGTACGGGCGTGATGATCGACGACATGCTGCTCAGTGCCCAATCGCAAGAAATTGCGTTACGTTTAGATCAATTAGAACAAAAAGCTTATGAGTTGGCAGGTCAGCCGTTCAACTTAAGCTCGCCGAAGCAGCTACAAACCATTTTGTTTGAGCAGATGAAGCTGCCTGTATTGCAAAAAACGCCATCCGGTACCCCTTCAACCAATGAAGAAGTGTTGCAAGAGCTGGCTTTGGATTACCAACTGCCGAAAGTGCTGATTGAGTACCGTGGTCTGGCCAAACTCAAATCGACTTATACCGATAAGCTGCCGAAGATGATTAACCCCAATACAGGGCGTGTACATACTTCCTATCATCAAGCGGTGACGGCCACTGGGCGTCTCTCATCCACCGATCCTAACTTGCAGAACATTCCAGTGCGTAATGAAGAAGGACGCCGTATTCGCCAAGCGTTTGTTGCTCCGCACGGTTGGAAAATCATGGCGGTCGACTACTCGCAAATCGAGCTGCGTATCATGGCGCACTTGTCGGGCGATCAGGCGTTATTGGATGCTTTCCGTGATGGGAAAGATATCCATGCGGCGACAGCGGCAGAAATCATTGGTGTGCCGATTGATCAAGTGAGCAGTGAGCAGCGTCGCCGAGCGAAAGCGGTGAACTTTGGTTTGATCTACGGCATGAGTGCGTTTGGTCTGGCAAAACAGCTCGGTATTCCACGCGGTGAAGCACAAGAGTATATGGATAAATACTTCGAGCGTTATCCCGGCGTGATGCAGTATATGGAAGATACGCGTAGCCGTGCTGCACAATTGGGTTATGTCGAAACCATCTTCGGTCGTCGCTTACACTTGCCGGAAATTACCTCACGTAACGCTATGCGCCGCAAAGCGGCTGAGCGGGCAGCGATCAACGCACCGATGCAAGGCACCGCGGCAGACATCATCAAAAAAGCCATGTTGTTGGTGGATGAGTGGATTGAGCGAGAAGGCGATGGCCGAGTCAAATTACTGATGCAAGTACACGATGAATTGGTCTTTGAAGTTAAAGAGTCATCTTTATCCGAAATTGAAAGTAAAGTACAACAGCTGATGGAGTCAGCGGCCGAGCTTGCAGTGCCTTTAGTGGCTGAAGCTGGTCACGGCGACAACTGGGATGAGGCACACTAGCTCGATTTTCCAGCGAAACTGAAGAAATACATGAGCCAGTGCACGTTCGCTGGCTTTTTTTATCGCTAAAAAAAGTTTACCTAGCTCAGACAGTTATGTTGTTTAACTAAAATTTAATGAAAAAAAACTACAAAAAATATTTTCAATTCTGACCAATTGTTGTACATTAGCTCGCGTAGGGTACAGAGGTAAGATGTTCTATCTTTCAGACCTTTTGTTTCACGTTATTGGATTAGGCTGATTCAGCCGCCCCAGTCACTATTTGACTGGGGCGTTTTTTATTGGGCGCTATTTCGCGTTGATAGCCCCGCTTTTAGCCTATATCTCTGCCCATTTTGTGGTCGTTCACTTATGTACTTTAAGCGGATTGATTCGACAAAAAACACTCCATTCTGTAACTAAACACCATTCACACTTTTATTATTTCTAACGAGAAATCAAGTCTCTAAAACACAGCATTTAGGCCTTCGAACGATGCTGAAAGCCAAGAGCAGTAAGGGTTAAGCTATCTTGAGTCATCTGATCTTGAGCGTTTTGTGCCGACTTGAAAAAGAGCCGCGTTTACGGAATGCTTGGACCATAACAATAAAAACCGTTTTCTCTCCCGTTGCCCCACCAGGATGGTGGGGATTTTGTTGCTTTCCCTCATATTTGTTGGCTTACCATCGACAGCCCTGAGTGACATCTCTGAATTGTGGTAATAAAAAACCCCGCATGAGCGAGGTTTGTCGTGACATAGTGTTAATACTATTGGTCGGTAGACGATTCAGGCTGCTCGCCTTCTTCTTGTTCGGCAATAGCAGCCAACACCGGTGCATACCACTCATCCAGTTTGGCGCGCAGAGTATCGACACCAATTCCGCTTAATGAAGAGAAAGCATCAACGGCCACATCGCCACCAAAGGTTTTTGCCTCTTCACGCACTTTCAATACTTGTGCTTTACGAGCGCCACTTTTTAGCTTATCCGCTTTAGTCAGCATCACTTGTACTGGAATTCCGCACTCCACCGCCCAGATGATCAGTTGCTGATCGAGGTCTTTCATCGGATGACGAATATCCATCAGTACCACTAAGCCTTTTAGGCTTTGGCGCTTTTGTAAGTATTCACCAAGGGCTCGCTGCCACTTGAGCTTCATCTCTAGCGGGACTTGAGCAAAGCCATATCCGGGCAAATCGACGATATGACAGCCGTCTGCTACTTTAAAAAGGTTAATCAACTGAGTACGACCCGGAGTCTTACTGGTTTTGGCCAGATTTTTCTGGTTGGTCAGGCGATTAAGGGAACTTGACTTACCAGCATTAGAGCGTCCTGCAAACGCAATTTCGATACCTTCATCTTCAGGAAGATGGCGAATATCAGGCGCACTGGTAATGAAATGCGTGTTTTGGTAATGAATTTTTACGCTCACTGTGTTAACTCCATCTCGACTTTGTGTAGTCGATTGATTACTTTTTTGTGAAATTGTGTAAAATAACCGTGCTCGGCATAAGGTCGCCTATTGTACCATGAGAGGTACCCCAGAGTGGTACTGGAAGCTTGATAATTATAAATGGAATGTCATGAAGAAATTAGCGCTAATCTTGAGTGTTTTAGCCAGCTGCTCTGTATGGGCCCAAGGTAGTATCGAAGCTGGTAAAGCCAAATCTCTAACCTGTGCTGCCTGCCACGGTGCAGACGGCAACAGCCCGTTAACCATTTACCCTAAACTGGCAGGGCAACATGAGAAGTATCTTGAGAAACAACTCAAGGAACTGAAATTGGGTGCTTCCAGCGGCGGAAAACAGGGCCGTTATGATCCTGTGATGAGTGCAATGGCGATGCCACTGAGCGATGAAGATATCGCTGACTTGGCTGCATACTATGCCTCTATGCCTATCTCTGGCAATACCACACCGGAAGATGTCGTGGCCCAAGGTAAAGCACTTTATACCGCTGGGGATGCATCACGTGGGTTGACCGCTTGTATCGCGTGTCATGGTCCGCGCGGTAATGGTACGGAGTTATCAGGCTTTCCAAAAATTTCAGGCCAGCATGCTGACTACATTAAAGCGCAGCTAGAAAAGTTCCGTTCAGGCACTCGTGCGAACGATATGAACGAGATGATGCGTGATGTGGCGCATAAGCTGACAGATACGGATATTGATATCCTATCGAAATACGTAGGTGGCCTGCACTAATTCGGCAATACGAGCAAAAAATACCAAACAGCCCTAGTGACCTTACTAGGGCTGTTGCTTTTCTGGCGCTGAGAATCTTATCTCTCCCCCCTTACTCCATGTGATTTTGCGTTTTTTGTTTAGGTTGATGAGAAAATCGCCTTTTACACTCCACTCTAAGGGGAGTTTCTGGTATGTTGCGCATCCCGTTGGAGGAGGTCAGCATGCATTCGTGCCCGTTATGTCACAGTGAAAACAGCCAAGCGTATTTTGTAGATAAGCATCGTCGCTATTTTCAATGTCAGCAGTGTGCGCTGGTGTATGTCGATCCTGAGCAACGCTTAAGTGCGGAGCGAGAAAAAGGCTTCTATGACTTGCATCAGAACATTCCTAGTGATGAAGGCTATCGACGCTTTTTATCACGAGTCTGTTCGCCTATGCTTGAGAGACTGCCTCCCCAATCTCAAGGGTTAGATTTTGGCTGTGGGCCTGGTCCCACCTTATCGCTGATGTTAGAAGAAGCCGGACACGCCGTGGCGTTGTACGACATTTTCTATCATCCGGATAGTGAGGTGTTAAACCGCCAATACGATTTTATGACTGCGACTGAGGTGATTGAGCATCTGCACGATCCTCACCGAGTGTGGCAGCAATGGTTAAATTTAGTTAAGCCAGGCGGCTGGATTGGTCTGATGACAAAAATGGTCAAAGACTTGGACGCATTTGCTGGTTGGCACTACAAAAATGATCTCACTCACGTGATCTTTTTCAGTCGTGCCACATTTCAGTATCTGGCGGAGCGGGATAAGCTCGAACTTGAATTTATTGGTAATGATGTAATTTTACTGAGGAAACCCCAGTAATGAGTCGCTCAAAGAAATCGAGAAAACCGGGTACCAACAGTAACGACCAACTGGTCGTGGTACGTACACGCAGCGAATCCGAAGTGGAGAGCCGTCTGCGTAAAAAACTGAAAAAGCGCAAAGGCTTAAAGTCAGGTAGCCGTCATTCAGAAAGCACTGAAAGCCAAGTGCGCCAAGGGACGCAGAAACGTGACCCACGTTTGGGCAGTAAAAAGCCTATTCCGTTGGTTGTTGAAGCACCGAAAAAACTCAACAAGCAAGAGCGTAAACTGGCGGCAGAGCAAGAGCTGGCGATGCTGGAAAAAGATGCGCAACTGAGCGTATTGCTGGATAGACTCGACAACGGTGAGAAGCTAGGTATTGGCTTGCAGAAATACGTTGATGAGAAATTAGATCGCATCGAAGTGCTGATGGATCAACTGGGTCTGTTGGACGATGAGCCAGTGGAAGAGCCAGCACCACAAGCTAAACCAAGTAAAAAACGCAAAACGGAAGAGGATTTACTCTCTGAGTTTGAACAACTGGATGTCGATAAGTACCAAGATTAAGGAGCAGTGATGAACGGGATGCTACTTGCCAGCGTAGGTGGTGCCATTATCGTGGCGCTCGCCAGTTACGCGGCCTATTTGCTGTGGCAAGTGAAAAAACAGCAAACGCTGCAGTTGCAACATCAGCAGCTAGCGATTGAAAAGCGTAATGCGAACATCTTTGATAGCGTTAATATCCTTTGCATGGCGGGTATTCAAGGGCAGTGCGATCTGTCGGAAATCAGTATCCGTGTTTATTGCATTATGGATTATGTGCAAGGTGAGCAGCGCATCAATTTTGAACAAGAGTATCCTGCAATCTCTGAGCTTTATCATTTGGTGAAAGACATGGCGCGCGGTGATGCGCGCCAAGCATTACCCAAACAAGAGCGAATGAAGCAGAATCTGGAACGCACCAAAGCTGAAAGCCGTCTGCAAGAGGCAATCATTGATGAACTCACTGCTCTCAAGCAGCGTATCCAGCCGCTGAATAACCAAATCGCGATTCAAATGGTGTGAAACTAACTCGAAAGGGTGAGTGATCGCGCTAGCAGAATCGAATATTTTGTTGCCAAATCCTGTTCTGCTGCCCGACGTCGGTCAATGTCGTGTGGCAGAATAGCCCGTCAAGAATTGAGCAAAACGGAAAGATTCACTATGTCGTCGTATGTCGTACCCAGCCAACAGATCGTTTGGGATCAGGCCATTTTGGATAAGTACAACTACTCCGGTCCGCGTTACACTTCATACCCGACTGCGGTTGAGTTTCATGAAGCCTTCACCATCGCTGACTTTGATATGGCTTGTACTCAGTACCCAGAGCGCCCGCTGTCGCTTTATATCCATATTCCGTTTTGCCACAAGCTTTGCTACTACTGTGGTTGTAATAAGGTCATTACTCGTCACTCGCACAAAGCGGATGAATACCTTGATGTGCTTGAGCATGAAATTCGCCAACGCGCCTCACTGCTGACAGGAAGAGATGTGACTCAGCTGCACTTTGGCGGTGGCACACCGACTTTCCTGACCAATGCGCAGATTAGCCGCTTGATGACGCTGCTACGCAGTGAATTTCATTTTACAGATGACGCTGAAATCAGCATTGAAATCGATCCGCGTGAAATTCAGTTAGAGGTGCTTGACCATCTGCGCCAAGAAGGCTTTAACCGAGTCAGCATCGGGGTGCAGGATTTTAATAAAGAAGTACAGAAGCTGGTGAACCGCGAACAAGATGAGCAGTTTATTTTTGCTCTGGTAGAGCGTGCAAAACAGCTTGGTTTTCGCTCGACCAACCTCGATCTGATTTACGGCTTGCCTAAACAAACCGCAGAAACCTTTGCCCAGACGTTGCAGCAAGTGCTCACTATGAAGCCGGGGCGCTTGTCGGTGTTTAACTACGCGCATATGCCGCAACTGTTCGCGGCGCAGCGCAAGATTAAAGATGCGGATTTACCTGCCGCCGAAGAGAAACTGGCGATTTTACAGCAGACGATCACTACGCTAACGGGCGCGGGTTATCAGTTCATCGGTATGGATCACTTTGCGTTGCCGGATGATGAGTTGGCAGTGGCCCAGCGTAACGGTATTTTGCATCGTAACTTCCAAGGCTACACCACCCAAGGTGAGTGTGACTTAGTCGGCTTTGGGGTTTCCGCGATTTCTATGGTGGGTGATGCCTATGCGCAAAACCAGAAAGAGCTGAAAAAATACTATGCACAAGTCAATGAGATGCGTCATGCACTGTGGAAAGGTGTGGCGCTCGATCAAGATGATTTGCTGCGCCGTGAAGTGATTAAGCAGCTGATTTGTAACTTTAAACTGGATAAAACCGAGATTGAGCGCGAGTTTAATCTGCGTTTCAATCACTACTTCCGTCAGGATTTAGCTCTGCTACAAACCTTCATTGACGACGAGTTGGTGACGGTGGATGAAAAAATGATTGAAGTGACTCTGCGTGGTCGTTTGTTAATTCGCAACATCTGTATGTGTTTTGATAAATACCTGCGTGAGCGGGCGCGTCAGCAGCAGTTCTCGCGAGTCATTTAAGACTGCATTCAAACACAAGGCCACCGCATGCGGTGGCCTTGTTGTTTCTTATGCTACGCCATATCAGGATGACTGAACGGAAGGGGACTCCAGCAAAGAGAGTGCCTTACGAGAGACATCATGCGCCGCACGCGTGAAGTTTTGCTTTTCTAATGCATCCGCTAGATAAGCATAGTCGGAGACACAGGAACGTAGAGACAGCGCTTTTTCGAGATGTTTCTGCGCATCAGCCCAATGTTTCTCACGCAGATACAGTTGACCCAAAGCGCTATGTGCTTCCGCATTATTGCTATCGCGGCGCAGGGCATCTTCCAGCACAGCGATCAGGGGATGGCGATCAGAGATATTGAGCTCTGGCAGCAGGGCATACAGCTCAGCAGTCGGCTGTTTTTTCAAGCTCTCTTTGATCACAGAGAACGCCTCATAATCGGCTTTACGTTCAATGAGCTGATTGATGAAACACATCAACAATTCAGGCTCAGCTTTTAACTTGCGTGACATCTGCGCCCAATGCTGCACCAAACCTTCACTGCCTTTTTGGCTGGCAATGCTTTGTAACATGCCACGCTGAGCGGTAAGTTCAAGCTGCTGCGCTTCTTCATTGCTTAAGCGTTTGGCTTTTACCAGTTTCGGGAGTAGGTCTAACAGCGGCTGCCATTCGCCTAGGGCTTGGTAGCACTGGTTAAGCAGGCTGAGCACGACAGTGTTGTGTGGATGGCTGTTTTGCAGTTGCGTTAAGGTGGTCAAGGCGGCGGTATTATCGCCATCGCTGAGTTGTTGTTTCGCGCGTGTTAGCTCTACTGCTAATGTGGCGTTGTCCTGCTGCGCCGCAAGTGCTAAATAGTGATCACGCTTCGCTCGATCACCCATGCCATTCGCAGCTTCCGATGCAACGAGATAACAGAGCAGCGGCATATCGTGATGGTTTGCCCAGCGAGTGACTTTTTTCTCGGCTTGTTTCCAATCACCTTCAAGCAGTTTGATGATTCCTTCGTTGGTGTAGCGGCGCGAGCGGCGTAGCTTACGCACGCTGAACCAGTTCCATGTATGAAAACTGGTATAGAGAATTTTTTTCACCAAAAATTCAAGGGCAAACAGCGCGGCTAACGCAGCGATGATAAAGATCACCAGCGTGGTGACACTCATTTCGATAGTGCGATTGGCAATTGAGATCAGTACATAACCTTGCTGGCCAGCGTATTGAGTGCCGACAAACAGGCCAAGACCGAGCACGACAAATAGGAAAATCAGTCGAATCATTGCTGCGCCTCCGTAGTGATAGGAGAAACACTGCGGCGCAAGCGTTCGGTGATCACATCGGCTAACTGCTGCTGAGTTTGCAGTTTCACGGGATAGTTAACTTGTACCTGTTGTTTTGCGAGCAAAGCTAACTCAGCATTAAACGCTTGCACAGCTTTGTCTCCAGCATTGAAGAAAGAGTTAGACCACTGTTCAGCGGTAGTCAGTGAAGTGACATAAAGGGTCTGTTGTTCGGTGTACACCCCTTTGATTGCCGTTTCTAACTTGGCTTGCAGGTTCTCTTTTAAATAAAAATGCTGAGTTGGGGAGAGCAGAGGTATCACGTTGCCATCACGAGAACGGAAAGTAATGAAGTTATCGGCAAAGGCTTTGAGTGAGCTTTTCAGGTTGGTTTGCCAATCATTGATGTTTTCCGATACGGCTGGAGTCTCCTGTGGTTGATCGGCGGGCAGGATCGCATTAGCCAGCGGTAAGCTGTCGACTTGTTGCTGCAAACTGATCAGACGCAGCACTAAACCATCACGATCAATCAGTGGAATGTTTTTCAGTGCTGTGATGTCGTTGGCCATTGCCTTACGCAGTGGTGTTAGGCTTGGGTCATTGAGTGCAGCAATGCGCTGGTCGGCACTTTCCATCAATTGGGTTGCGGTTTCCGCATCATGCTCAAGAAACAGCTTACGACCCGCCAGTTTTACCAAATAATCGGCTTCCGCGAGGAGCCAATCATTCGGGCGACGACCTTTAATATCCGCCACCGCGAGCTGCAAGCTCTCAATGCTTTTTTGCTGTTGTTCCAGCACGGTTTCTGCACGGTGAGTAATTTCAGTGGCTTGTGAGGTGGCTTGCGATACGGTTTGTTCTAGCTGCACATTGAGTGCATCACGGGTTTGTTTCAGCTCTGCGTGTACGGCTTGCAACTGGTTGTTAAATTCACTTTTTTGCTGCTGATGTACATAGGCAAAACCTGCGCCGAGCGCTAACACCAGCAGAAGCGCCACGCTCGCCAACTTTTTCCCTTGCGAGTTTGGTTGTGGCGGCTTGTCTTGAGCTGGTGTGCTGTCCAAGGTTTTCTTGGTCGCCGGTTGGTTTGGCGCTGGGCTATCTTGTTTGTCGGGCGCGGCCGGGGGAGTCACCGCTGCCGAGCTTGGGTTTACTGTGGTTTCAGGTTCTTGTTGCGGTTTATTGTTGTTGGTCATTGCTCAGAGTTCCTGTTGGTTTTTCGGGCATCAATGCCGCGACTAAATCGCGATTAGCAGCACTTAGCGTGACCACGATGCGATGAAATCCTAGTTGATGGGCGAGAGTGGCAATCCGTTGGCTGGGTACGAGCAAAGTTAACTGCTGCACCCATGGCAAGTGTGATGTCTCGAACTGACGGATAAAAAAAGCCAACTGCTCACTGCTGGTGATCACCAGTGAGTCGACCTTCGCCAACTGCCATTTTTGGACACACTCGGCGGCGGCAAATGGCAGATCATGTCGACAATACGCTTCTTGATAGCGCACTGTCGCTCCTCTTTCCACTAAGGTGGAATAAATCAGTTCACGACCACCATTACCCCGTAAGATCAATACTTTCTTACCTGCAACATCACGCAGCGTACTGAGTGCCAGCAGATGTTCACTATCGCTTATTTCTGGATAGTCTACTGATTGTTGGCAGGCTTTGCTGAAAACATGCGCGGTTTTTTGACCAACGGCAAGGTAAATAGCGTTATTTGGCCAACAAATTCGGCGATGTTGCAGAAATTGGTCACTGAAGATGACGGCATGTTGACTGACGGCAATGATGATATCGAATGAAGATAAATCTTCTGCCAGCGCAGCAAGTTGAGGGCTGGCAGAGATGGCGATCAGCGGATGGTGCAGGGCGGGGATGCCCTGCTGGTGCAGCAGTTGGCACAGCTCTGTGCCTTGTTCATCAGGACGAGTGACCAGTACTGTCATAACACCCTCAATCAATGCGAGATAAGCAATCAGTCTATGCGTGCTGACATAGGCTTACTATTATTCGTGGTCACCATTACTCGTGGTCACAATAGAGACGCTCTAAGATCTCTTTGGCTCCTTGGCTAAGCAGTTGCTCAGCTAGCGTGATGCCAAGTTGTTCCGCTTGTGTGCGAAGTCCGCGAATTTCGCCGCGCACGATTTGCGAACCATCGGGTTCACCCACGAGCGCACGTAGCCAAATATTGTCACCCTCCAGCAGTGCATAGCTACCAATCGGCACCTGACAGCCACCTTGTAACGTGAGATTCATCGCGCGTTCGCAGCGCACTCGATCGGCGGTATCTGCATGGTTAAGGGGCGCGAGTAGGGCGCGCACGCGTTGATCATCTACGCGACATTCAATACCGACGGCACCTTGGCCAACCGCAGGTAGGGACTGTTCCGGTTCAATAAAGCTACGAATACGGCTTTCGAGCTCAAGGCGTTTTAGGCCTGCTGCCGCTAAAATGATGGCATCGTATTCGCCCGCATCAAGCTTACTTAGGCGAGTCCCCACGTTGCCGCGCAGCTCTTTAATCACTAAATCTGGCCGTGCTGCTTTGAGTTGGCATTGACGGCGTAGACTGCAGGTACCGACGATAGCGCCCGAGGGCAGATCTTCAATCTTGGCGTAGGTGTTTGAGACAAACGCATCACGCGGATCTTCCCGTTCGCAGATGGTGACTAAGCCCAGACCGTCAGGGAAATCGACCGGAACATCTTTCATTGAATGCACGGCTAAATCGGCGCGCCCTTCGAGCATGGCAATTTCCAGCTCTTTCACGAATAAGCCTTTACCGCCCACTTTAGCCAGTGGAGTATCCAGAATCACATCGCCGCGCGTGACCATAGTCACCAACTCCACCTGCAGTCCGGGGTGGGCTGCCATTAAGGCGTCTTTAACATAGTTGGCTTGCCACAAAGCCAGTGGACTCTGGCGGGTTGCAATGCGAATCGGCGTCTCGGTCATTATGATGTTCCTATCCATCTGGTTTAAAATCGCCTAATCCTATCACTTGGGGCTTAAAATGCTTACAACTAGTTCGAGTCGGAACGATTTTGCGCAGAAGAATGTCGTTTTCCCGCTTGATTGTGTGATTAGACTCGCATTTATTATCTTGGCGATACTTACAAAACGGCAATTTGCAACAACACTGTAATCATTTATGCTGTTTTGTGTTGATAAGTGTTTAGTTTGGTGTGATGTGCTTCCAAGAGCGCTTTACCAAACTGGAAAGAAGTGTTAGATTGATCACGTTTTGTTGGCATGGTCGCGTAAAACATAACCAAAAAGCGGCTTTTATCTGTCATATCAGGGAAGCAAACTTGCAGGCTTATACTCAGACCTTAATCCATAGACTTGATAAGCTAAACCGGCAACGTATTGAACGTGCGCTGGCTCTTATGGATTTGCAAAGTCAACGTGTTTTCCACCTCATTCCCGCACTATTTCAATTTAATCATCCCCTGATCCCCGGTTATTTTTCTGCTGATACGCCTTTCGGTATCCATCTGTTTGAAGCCAATCCTATCCAGCAGCAATTCATCGATGATGCACAGCTGACGCTTGGCGAGCCGTTAACGTCAACTGAAACTGACAATCCGGCAATTCTAGGCTTGTATACGATGGGCAGCACCTCATCGATCGGTCAAAGCACATCGAGCGATCTGGATATTTGGGTCTGTGTCTCTGCTCACATGAGTTGTGAGGCACGCGATAACCTCTCCAGTAAATGTCTGCTCATTACCGATTGGGCGAAAAGTCAGGGTGTTGAAGCCAATTTCTTCATCATGAATGAAGAGCGTTTTCGCCATAACCATTCCGAAGCGCTAAGCGGAGAAAACTGTGGTTCATCACAGCATTTGTTGTTATTGGATGAGTTTTATCGCTCGGCGGTGCGCTTGGCGGGCAAGCGACTGCTGTGGCAAATCGTGCCACCAGAAATGGAAGAGTGCTACGACGAATATGTTCACGAGCTCTGTTCAAATGGGTATTTGAACTGCAATGAGTGGATCGATTTTGGCAAGTTAAACCGCATTCCGGCTGAAGAGTACTTTGGCGCGAACTTGTGGCAACTGTATAAGAGCATTGACTCGCCTTATAAATCGGTACTCAAAGCCATTTTGCTTGAAGCCTATTCGTGGGAGTACCCGCACACTCAACTGTTGAGTATCGACAGCAAGCGCCGCTTCTTTGCCGATGAACCGGATCTGTACGGCATGGACTCTTACTATCAAATGTTAGAGAAAGTGACGCGCTATTTGGTGCGAATTGGTGATAGCACACGCCTTGATTTAGTGCGCCGCTGTTTCTATCTCAAAACCCATGAGAAGTTGTCGCGTGAGCCGGGCGTCGGCTCGATGCCTTGGCGTCGTGAAGCTTTACGGGAACTGACCAGCGAATGGCAATGGAGCGCAGACTTGATTGCCGAGCTCGATAATCGTCGTCACTGGAAAGTCGAGCAAGTGAAGGTCGTACACCACGCACTGCTTGATGCCTTGATGCTCAGTTATCGTAACCTGATCCAGTTTGCGCGTCGTAATGACATCACCTCGGCCATTAGCCCACAAGATATCTCGATTTTGGCGCGTAAACTGTACGCGGCGTTTGAAGTGCTGCCGGGTAAAGTCACACTGCTCAACCCACAAATTTCCCCAGACCTGCATGAGCCCGATTTAAGTTTTATTGAGGTTTGTGCCGGACGCACCAATAAGCCCGGTTGGTATCTCTACAAGCAGCCGCTGCAGGCGCAGCGCTTGATTGGTCAGCCGTATCTTGAGCACAACGAATACTTGAGTAAATTGGTGGCGTGGGCCTTTTTTAATGGCCTGATCACGGAGTCGACTCGTTTGCATGCGGTGGTGCGTGAAGCGCAACTGGATATCGACAAGTTCTACCAAATGGTCAGCGATCTGCGTAATACCTTTTCGCTGCGTAAGCGTCGCCCTACCATGCAAGCGTTGGCCAATCCTTGTGAGATTAGCCAGCTTGCCATGTTCATCAATTTTGAGCACGACCCAACCAGTGAACTGAGTGGGAAAGCGCTGAAAGTCGACCTGAAAAATATCGATATTTTTAGTTTTGGTGCTGAGCAGAAATGCTTAGTCGGCAGTGTCGATTTGGTGTATCGCAACTCGTGGCAAGAAGTGCGTACCCTGCATTTTGAAGGCCAGACGGCCATGCTTGATGCGTTGAAAACCGTGCTTGGAAAAATGCATCAGGATGCGCTGCCGCCAGAATCGGTGGATGTGTTCTGCTACAGCAAAAACTTGCGCGGCGTGATGCGTAACTTGGTTTATCAACTGTTGGCTGAGTGTATCGATTTGCGCCTCAAGCCGATGGAGCAAGAGAAACGTCGTCGTTTCAAAGCGCTGCGCATGGGCGATCAGATGTATGGTTTGTTCTTTGAACGCCGTGGTGTTTCGGTTCAGAAGTTGGAGAACTCGGTCGATTTCTATCGCAGCATCTCAACCAATAAGCTCAAGGGCTCGCCTTTACTGATGCTCGATCGCGATCAAGATTACCCATTGCCTGCGGTGGTGGATAGTTTTGCCAGTGAAGGTTTGGTGCAGTTCTTCTTTGAAGATACCGAGAAAGGTTTCAACATCTATGTGCTTGATGAGGCCAACCGTATTGAAGTCTATCACCAGTTTAATGGCGAAAAAGACGAAATGATTGCCAGCGTCAACAGCTTCTATACCTCGATGTTGGATGACAGCAGTAAACTCGGCGCGAAAAGCATCAATTTTAACTTGCCGCAGTATTACCAAATCATCCACCCAGAAGAGGGGGAAACGTACGTGGTGCCATATCGTAATGACAGCGCCGTGTATTCCAAGCCTTCGCAAGTGGTCAATGCCTAACTCATTGGCGTCTCAGGTTTTCTAAATCCTTATCAATAAAAAAGAGCACAATCGTGCTCTTTTTTATTATGCGTCAGCGACAGCATGCCTAAGCGACTCTCGTGCTTAAACCCAATCAATCGGCTCATCGGCGTGCTTATCACACTCTTGCTTGAGCAGAGTGAGCAGCTCAAGCCCAGTTTTTGAACAGATCCATTCGCCATCAATCGATTTGAAATGGTAGCCACCTGATTTGGAGGCTAGCCAGATTTCACGCATCGGTTCTTGGCGGTTAATGATGATTTGGCTGCCATCATCAAACTCGAGTGTCATCACATTGCCTGACGTTTCGTAGTCGATATCCGCGCCGGCCTCATCAATCGCGGCCTCTATACGCTCTAGCTGGCTATCGACGAGTTGATGAAATTCAGTTTCGTTCATCCTATCTATCCTATTGCTTTTCCTAATCGTGGTGCGATTATAGGGGGCATTGATTCAATAAGCACGATATGCAAAATGAAAAAGAAATTCACTGCACTGTTTTTGTTGTCGGCTCTCGCGTTAGCGGGATGCGGGCAAACTGGGCCACTGTATATGCCTGATGATGCAAAACAAAGTGAGCAAAGTCAGTAAATCACGCTACTAAGAATAAAAGGGAAAGCATTTTGGATTACTTCAATTATCAGGAAGATGGTCAGTTGTGGGCTGAGCAAGTTCCACTCACCGATTTGGCAAACAAGTACGGTACACCGCTTTATGTTTACTCAAGAGCGACACTTGAGCGCCATTGGCACGCGTTTGATAAATCAGTCGGTGATTATCCTCACCTAATTTGTTATGCGGTGAAAGCCAACTCTAACTTAGGGGTATTGAATACTTTAGCTCGTTTGGGTTCAGGTTTTGATATCGTCTCCGTTGGCGAATTAGAGCGTGTATTGGCCGCCGGTGGTGACCCAAGCAAGGTGGTATTCTCTGGTGTGGGTAAAACCGAAGCTGAGATGAAGCGCGCCCTGCAATTGAAGATCAAATGCTTTAACGTGGAATCGGAGCCTGAGCTGCAGCGCCTGAATAAAGTGGCCGGCGGGCTTGGTGTTAAAGCGCCGATTTCACTGCGCATCAATCCTGATGTGGATGCCCAAACTCACCCTTATATTTCAACGGGTCTGCGTGATAACAAATTTGGCATCACCTTTGACCGCGCGGCGCAGGTGTATCGCCTTGCCCACAGCTTGCCAAATCTTGATGTGCACGGTATTGACTGCCATATTGGCTCACAGCTAACCGCTCTCGCCCCCTTTATTGATGCGACTGACCGTTTACTGGCACTGATTGATTCGCTGAAAGCGGAAGGCATTCATATCCGCCACTTGGATGTCGGCGGTGGCTTAGGGGTGGTTTATCGTGATGAACTGCCTCCAAAGCCTTCGGAATACGCCAAGGCATTGCTGGACCGCCTAGAGCGCCACCGCGATTTAGAGCTGATTTTTGAACCGGGACGCGCGATTGCGGCTAACGCGGGAGTATTGGTGACTAAGGTGGAGTTTCTCAAACACACCGAGCACAAAAACTTCGCGATCATTGATGCGGCGATGAACGATTTGATCCGCCCTGCGCTATACCAAGCGTGGCAAGACATCATTCCACTGCGTCCTCGTCAAGGCGAAGTGCAAACTTATGATTTGGTTGGCCCTGTGTGTGAAACCAGTGATTTCCTAGGGAAAGATCGTGACTTAGTGTTGCAAGAGGGAGATTTACTGGCGGTGCGCTCTTCAGGTGCGTATGGGTTTACCATGTCGTCGAATTACAATACCCGTCCGCGAGTGGCTGAAGTCATGGTTGATGGCAATAAAACCTATTTGGTGCGTCAGCGTGAAGAGCTTAGCAGCTTGTGGGCGTTAGAATCGGTATTACCGGAGTAAAGTTATCTTCTATGCATTTCCATTTTTCTAAAATGCACGGTTTGGGCAACGACTTTATGGTCGTAGACTGTATTACCCAAAACGTCTTCTTCTCTCCGGAATTGATCCGCCGTCTGGCGGATCGCCATACGGGAGTCGGCTTTGACCAACTGTTGGTGGTTGAAGCGCCTTACGATCCAGAATCGGATTTCCATTACCGCATTTTCAATGCCGATGGCAGCGAAGTGGAGCAGTGTGGCAATGGTGCGCGCTGTTTTGCCCGTTTTGTACGCATGAAAGGGTTAACCAACAAGTACACCATCCATGTCAGTACCAAGAAAGGCAAAATGGTACTCAATGTGGAAGAGGAAGATCTGATCACCGTGAACATGGGTGTGCCGGAGTTTGAGCCGAACAAGATCCCATTTCGCGCCAAACAGAGCGAAAAAACCTATATTCTGCGTGTCGGTGAACACACCTTGTTTTGTGGCGCGGTGAGTATGGGCAACCCACATGTAGTAACTGTGGTGGACGATATCCGCACTGCTGCGGTAGAAACCTTAGGGCCGCTTTTGGAATCGCACGAGCGTTTCCCTGAGCGCGTCAACGCCGGTTTTATGCAGGTCGTGAGCCGTGATGAGATCAATTTGCGCGTGTATGAACGTGGTGCGGGCGAAACTCAAGCTTGTGGCAGTGGCGCGTGCGCCGCGGTTGCGGTAGGCATTTTGCAAGGTTTACTGGATGAGCAAGTTCGTGTCCACCTTCCCGGTGGTGAACTGGAAATCCACTGGCAAGGCCCCGGCAAACCGTTGTATATGACAGGCCCGGCTACTCATATCTACGATGGCCAAATCTCTTGCTAATTGAGGTTCAATTTTGTCTCAGGTAACGGCGGATGCTCTGACTGCCCAAATGGTGGCAGAGTATCTTTATGAACATCCCGATTTTTTTCAGCATCATCCTCATCTGGTCGAACGTTTAGCCTTACCGACCCAAACGGGGGCGGTATCGCTCGCTCATGTGCAGTTAGCGCGTCAGCGCCAGCGGATAGACTCTCTCGAAGAGGAGATCACCGCCTTGATGTCACTCGCGGCAAATAACGATCGTACTTTCCATGAGTTTATGGATCTGCAAGAGCAGATTCTAAAATGCTCGTCGCTGCAAGCGGTGTTACACGCGATTGAAGCCAAAGCGCGTGAACTCAATCTGCGTGCTTACGTGCGCCTGCTGCAGCGCCATGATGAAAAATACGGTTTAGCCAGTGAGGATTGGCAGCGCTTTGCGACCAATCATTTTAATGGCAAATCGGCTTATTTAGGTCGCTTACGCCAAGCGGATCGGCAACGTCTGTTGGGGGATAGGCCCGCGCCAGAAATGGGTTCGTATGTGGTGTTACCTTTGCAGCGCCAAGCGCCGCTGGGGATTTTGGCCTTCGCCAGTGAAGATGGCGGCCACTTTCAGCCGAGTATGGATACCTTGTTTTTGCGCCATCTGGCGTTAGTCTTAGCTCATCTGATCGAGACATTACCTTGGCAGTCACACGATGAAGAACGACGAACTCACCCCGCTTCCTGATGCGTTGGCTCAACCGCTGGAGCGTTTTTACGCCTACCTGCATACGGAAAAAGGGTTGAGCCTGTATACCCAGCGCAACTATAAGCAGCAGTTGGAAACCATGACCCAGTACTTAGTACAGGTTGGGCTCACCCATTGGACACAGCTTGATTCGGCGTGGGTGCGCCAATTGGTGATGCAGGGGAAAAGGCAGGGGATGAAAGCCAGCAGTATCGCGACGCGTTTGTCTTCATTGCGCAGTTTCCTAGATTTTCTGATTTTACGTGGCGAGCTTCAGGCTAACCCTGCGAAAGGCGTCTCTGCGCCGCGCAAGCAGCGTACCTTGCCGAAAAATCTCGATGTCGATGAAATGGCGCAGTTACTGGAAGTGACCGATGATGATCCGCTTTCGATTCGCGATCGGGCGATCATGGAGCTGATGTACGGCGCGGGTTTGCGTTTGGCTGAGCTAGTTTCGATTGATGTCAAAGACGTTAATCTAAGCGAAGGTGAGATCCGCGTCATCGGTAAAGGCAACAAAGAGCGCAAGGTGTGGTTTGCTGGACAGGCACAAGAGTGGGTCGGTAAATGGCTCAAATTGCGCAGTCAATTGGCGGATAGCGCAGAAACGGCGCTGTTTGTTTCCAAACTCGGTACCCGTATTTCACACCGTAGTGTGCAAAAACGCATGGCCGAATGGGGCCAAAAACAGGCGGTTGCCAGTCATATCAGCCCACATAAATTGCGCCATTCGTTTGCCACCCATATGCTGGAATCGAGCAATAACCTGCGTGCAGTGCAGGAGCTGCTTGGGCACGAGAACATTGCGACAACGCAAATCTATACCCACCTCGATTTTCAACATCTGGCTCAGGTGTATGACCAAGCGCATCCTCGGGCGCGCAAAAAGAATAAGGATGACTAACCATGCTGTTTTACCGCCCATTGGCTTCGATTCAAGCACTGACGTTTGATTTGGACGATACCCTTTACGATAACCGTCCGGTGATCAAACAGGTCGAGGAAAAAGTCACTGAGTGGTTGTTAAGTGAGCATCCCATTACGGCGACGCGTCCTTTGGCTTGGTGGCTGGCGATGAAGCGGGATATGGCGCGCCGCTTTCCGGATCAGTGCCATGATGTGAGCCAATGGCGTTATTTACAGGTGCAGCATGGTTTACTGGAATTAGGCTATGCGCAGCCAGAGGCGGAGCAAGCGGCGAGCGAGACGCTTGAGCAAGTGATGCGCTGGCGTAATCAAGTCGATGTGCCTGCCGAAACGCATCGGGTGTTGGCTCAGTTAGCGGCTAAAGTGCCGCTGATTGCGATCACCAATGGCAATGTCCAGATAGAAAAAATTGGTTTAAGTGGCTATTTCCAAACGGTATTGCGCGCAGGGCCAGACGGCCGTGCCAAACCGTATCCCGATCTCTTTGCACAAGCAGCACAACAGCTTCAGCTTGAGCCCCGTTCAATCTTGCATGTCGGGGATCATTTACAAACCGATGTGCTAGGGGCGCGGCAAAATGGTTTTCAAGCCTGCTGGTTTAACGATCAAGGGCAGAGTATTCGTCGGCTCGCCAAAGCGAGCGTATTACCCGACGTGGAGATCGAGCTTCTATCGGAATTACTTTTGCTAGTTAACTAGATGCATAATATCGGGTCACAAAAATCACATTGTATGGTTATTGAGTATAGTCTTCGGTAACGATTGCATTGCATAATGCCTAAACATTTTATTGTCTTATCAGATATTTATGTTTACGGTCTCGCGTATCATCCCTGATTTAGCATCGGCCAATCATGTACTCGATGCGATTGAGCTTCCTCATGGACAATCCATCTTAGTGCAAATTTTCTCTCCTTTGAGCCGTGAACAGGTTTTGCAGCTTGCGCGGATTATCCGTTGCCACTATCCACAAGCTTGCCTGCTGGGGTGCAGTACCGAAGAGGTGATTTTCCAAGGGGAAGTACACCATCAGGTGACGTTGCTGCAAATCACCGTGTTTGAGCAAACTTATCTTAGCCGTGCCGTTGTGGATTACAGTGACGATGAGGCTGCCGACGCGGAGCGTTTAGCTCGCCAGCTCGAGCTCAATAGCACGTCTCGAGCGGTGGTCTGTTTTTCTTGGCAGATGGATACCTTGCAAGCCGCACGATTTGCCTTACGCGACATGCAGGGATCGCCAGTGCCCGTCGCCGGAGGAGCCGCCAAACAAACTCCCAGTGGTCGCTGGGTTTTGCTCGATGAGGCTTGTTACCAGAACGCCAGTGTGGCCATTGCGCTGCATGGCGAAGCGCTTTATGTCGAGACTGGTGGTTACACGGAGTGGCAGCCTGTTGGGCGCACCTATCGGGTCACTGCTGTAGAGGGGGATCGGGTCTTACGTTTGGATGATGAGCCGATAGAGGCGATTTATCAGCGCAATTTGGGCGCGCAAGCTGACTTACCCCATGACTGGCTGATCAGTTTTCCACTGATGAAAGGGGAATGCCGCCACCAAGATCTTTATCTGCCGCTCGGGCTGGCGGAGGAAGGCGGGCTGAGGTTTAACCGCCCACTGGCGCTGCAAGATGAAGTGCGCTTTTGTTTTGATCACCCGAGTTTAACTCTAGAGCGGGTCTATCTCACCGCTCAGCAGCTGCAAGCTAAGCAGTGTCAACAAGTATGGGTGTTTAACTGTGCGCTGCGTTTAAACTTCATGCATGAGAATCACGAGTTACAACCGCTCCAGGCGGTGGCGCCGACCGATGGTTGTTACTGCTGGGGAGAACTGCTGTATGAGCATGGTCAGCAGCAAGTGATGCACCATAGCATGACGTTTCTTGCCTTACGTGAAGGGGAAGTGCGTGACGATTTTGTCCCGATCCCTTTGCCGAGTTATCCGGAAGGGATGACGTCCCCTCTGTTTAATTTGATCCGCCATGCGTTTCACGATTTGGATGCCATGACGGACAATTTGGCACAGCAGATCCGCGCTCAAACCTCATTACTGACGGCGAGTTACCGGCGTGACCGACGTACCGGCTTACCCAATCGAGTGGTGTTACGTGAGCGATTGGCGAACTTCGCGGCCAATGAGCACCTAATCGCCCTGAAAGTGACTAATTTCAATCAGATCAATGAGAAGTATGGTTATCCGGTAGGCGATAAGCTGCTTCGCGATTTGAGTGAACAATTTCAGGTCTTTTTGGATCAGAAACTGGCGGGGCAGAGCGGTTTGTATGCGATTGGAGTCGGCGAGTGGGCAACGGTTTTTCGCGCCAAGCTGGACGGGAAAAGCATTCATAGCCATTTCTATCAGTTTGTGGAGCAGTTGGAGCACGTCAACTTCGAGCCCTACGGTTTGCCGAATGTGGATTATTTGTCGATCTCGTTGTGCGCTGGGTTAGTCAGTCAGGGTGATTTTGCAGAGCACTCGCCAGATGAGCTATTACTGCGTGCCATAGAAGCGCGACGCAACGCGTTTAGTAATAATCGTCACTTTTGTAATGCGGCGCGATTAAAAGTGCAAGAAAGCGTTCGTCAGGAACGGCTGAATTGGTTATCGCGCGTCAGTCGAGCGGTAGTGCGTGATGATGTGGTGGTCTATGCGCAGCCGATTTGTCAGGCGCGCAGTCACATTGTGGCCTCTTACGAATGTTTAGTGCGGATTGAAGATGAAGGGGAAATTATCCTCCCTAGTCACTTTCTTCCTATCATCACTGATACCCATCTTTACACTCGTTTGAGCCGGCAGATGATAACGCATACCTTCAATATGATGCGTCATCGCCCAGAAGCTTTTTCGATCAATCTTTCACCGCAAGATTTGATGAGCGAGCGCACCTTGCAGCATTTGGAAGCGGCAATAAAATCGGTGGCCGATCCTGCCCGTGTCGGGCTCGAAGTGTTGGAGAGCGAACAAATCAAAGATTACGGGCGGATGATTGAAGTGTGTAACCATTTCCGCACGCTGGGCGCGACCATCATTGTCGATGATTTTGGCAGTGGTTATTCCAATATTGATGAGATAGTGAAGCTTGAACCGCAGGTGATTAAGCTCGATGGCAGCTTGATCCGCAATATTGATCAGGATGTGAAGCAGCGCCGGATTGCCGAGCAGCTCGTGAAATTGTGTCAGGTACTGAATGCGAAAACCGTGGCGGAGTTTGTCCATAACCAGACGGTTTGTCGCATCAGTGAAGATATGGGGGTGGATTATTTACAAGGCTATTTCTTGGGTCGACCTTCACGCTTGAGTTAACGCAAGATAGATGCGTCATCCCATCTTGATATTTACCGTTCAATCCAACGATGACCGCTTTTGTCGGCTTTAAAAGCGTTCATCGAATAGTGATAAAACTGCTCCAAGGCCTCAGCTGAAGCCTCGGCGTTGAAATGGCGCAGTAGCATTAATCCCACCTCAAGGGTGCAGAGATTGCCCGGCTGTTGATTGCGCCTGAGCCGATACGCCGACACGTGATCGGTGGTAAGGTGAACTCTCGGAACATCGCCTAGCCAAGGGCTTTTACGCTCCATTTTGCGCGCTTCCTGCCAAGTGGCATCGAGCACAATAAAATGCGCGATCTCATCTTCGCGTAGCGAGCGGAGTGCATCGGTTAATTCCACGCTCTCTTCGGATGGGTAAACCAGAAACGAGCGAACGTTGGGTTGGGTGAGGCGCGCTTGTAACTCAGTATTAGCCGCGACTCGGCTCCATGTATAGGCTTGGCACTCGGCCATGGATTTCGCCAGCCAGCGCCCAGTATTGGTTTCGCGCTGCCACTCATTATCGTGAGTGAGCAGCGAGAGTTGAAACGGCGCGCGGAAGCTAGGGACGGCGGAGCAGAGGCATTGAAATTTAAGCCCGCAGTCCGGACACGCCGCATTCATAGTTTAATGCCTGACTGTCTTGGCGAGAGGCCATCGGCAAACAGCACCACTTGGCTGATTTGCTCGGCGTTGGCTTCAGGGGCCACACTTGGGTTCGTCGGGTAGCTGATGCCGTTGTATTGTAGACGGTGTATAGCGGGCTTCGCGCCGCCGCCACTGACATTGAACAGTAAGTCTTGCCAGCCATGATGGGTCTGTTTGCCTAAACGGATCGGGTTTTGTACGAGAGTGATGCGGCTATTGAAACGCCACTGCTGATTGTGTTGATCGAAGATCAGCAAAGTACAGCCGCCAGTGCCACACCAGTCTAGTTGCACCAGTAGTTCGGGTTGTTCATCACCATTGAGATCGTACTTCAACCAGCGATATTGAGTATTGTCTGGCGACGTTTGGTGCAGGTTAAAATAGCGGCGAATCGCCTGATCAACATCCTCTTCATAGTCAGCGCGTCCTGCGATTTGCTGAGCATGAATGGCCGCTTGTCCTACGGCAGGGGGCGCAGCGCTTTCATTCAACTCGACCAGAGAGCGAAACAGCACTAAACCTCCATCGGCGATGTTATAAACCGATTGACCAACCTTCTCTTGTGTCGCTGTTAGCTGATAACCCTCACGAGTGAAAATGCGCTCGGAGAGCAAGTACTGCTGCTGGTGGCGAGTCATCACCACTTGGATCTGATTGGGGTTGAGCTGCTGCCAGTAGCCTTGCTCCACGACAGCCGGTTCGCCATTAGCATACTCATAGCGAGTCTGCGCGGTGTGATCTTTTTCCAAGGTTAAGTTGACACTAAAGCCCGTCTGTTCGGTCGAGCTGGCAAAGTAGACGCCGCTCCATTCAAGGGTAGGATCAAGATTAGCTAAGGTCGCACAGCCTTGGTATTGGCCGCCTTTTAGGGTGAGTTTAGAGCGCCATTGGTAAAGGTTATCGCTCATACCATCGCGACATTGCCCTTGTTCTAACAGCAGTTCACCACCATCAAATTGGTAGCGTCGTTTATCTTGGCTCAGTTGACTGCGTGTGATCGAAAATTGTTGCTTTTCACCGCCCATAGGTTGGAATTGCAGCCCGCCATCCACAAAACGCATTGACCAAAAAGGCTCATTACCAAACGCACGGGTTGGGCTAAGAGGCTGCTCACAGCCGCGGCTTTCATTGCTCAGTTGATTGATGCTCTGCACCTCAATTCGCGCCACATAATCACCGTTAAACCCCGTTTGGCTTGGTGGTGTGAGTGTGCCGACAAGCTCACCATACAGAGGTTGGTAAGGACTACGATTCAGCGCCATCGCTTCATTCAGTTGCTCTGGCGAGAGATTAAGCCAGTATTGCTGATGGCTGCCACACGGCGTAAAGCGTCGCACCTCATGGCCCACGACCACCTCTCCACGCAGCATAAAGCTTTGTGGTTGAATGGTTTCCGGTTTATCGAGGGTCGCTGGAATAATTGGAGTGGAGTCAGGATCTACACTGACGGAGGTGGTGTTGGTGCACGCTTGCAACAGCATAGCGAGCGACATGGCGCAGAAGGGCAAAGCTCTCATTGATCAATTCCTTTGGCTCGAGATGGAATGGGGATGTTTGGTCGCAAAAATTATCGCACAAACTTAAAGACAAGCTAAACCGTCACAGGGTTCAATTGACAGAGTGCAGACAAAGGAGCGTATTGTTTGAGAGCGGTTTCGCCATTTTGCGCGGTGAGTGGCTAAGGAACGGTGCAGAAAATAGCCAACGGCAGCGTTAGGCTGCCGTTGAGTGGTGCTCAGGTGATGCGCATTTATGGCTTAACCTGAGCGCAATAGGCACCGAGTGAGACGTGGGTGGGATTAAAACAGATGCTGATGCAGGTAATGCGCTACCGCATCATCGGCGTTACTGCCGATCACTTCATTATCCGGCAGGGCGTTAAACACTTTTTCATGGGCTGTGCCCATGACTAAGCCTTTTCCGGCCATTGAGAGCATTTCGACATCATTCATGCCGTCCCCAAACGCGATACAGTTTTCAAGGCTAAGGTGAAGAGATTCGGCCACAGCTTGCAGCGCATCGCCTTTTGATACGCCCGCACACATGACTTCTAGGCACCAAGGTGTTGAAAAAGCCACGTTGAGTTTATCGCCAAAGCGCTGATTCAGTAAGGTTTCGTACTGCACCAAATGTTCGTGATCTTGGTCTTCTTGAGTGAAGAAAATTTTCGCGATGCCATCGGTTGGGGCGTTATTAACATCAAAGACGCGATAGGTAAAACCAGAGTCTTCATGGAAGTCGCGCAGGATCTCATCTTCTTTATTGAGCATCCATTCGTCATTACGGTACAGATGCACGAACAACTGCTCATCGTGTTTAACGACATCGATGATGGCTTGCACCAAATCTTGCGGTACATTTTTGCTGTACATCAGTTGGTCATTTTGGTCATGCACTCGCGCACCGTTTGAGGTGATCATATACGCAGGAATTCCCGCGATTTCACGAATCCCCGCGACATCAATGTGGTGACGGCCTGTCGCGAAAATAAAGGTAAATCCTTTATCGTGCAGCTGTTTCAAAGTCTGTTTCGAAAATTCGCTCAACTGATGGTTCGGGGCGAGTAAGGTGCCGTCGAGATCCGACGCCACGATTTTATACGGATGTTTGTGTGCTGAAGTGGTCATAAAACTCTCTGTTTCTCGGTTGGCCGGATGAGCCGTCACCCTTAGGTTGCTTAGTGTAGTGGAATTAAATGCGGAAAAAGAGGGTAAACCTCTCTTTGCGCTTTTCCTCAATTTTTATGGTCGATGGTGCTGTCTGTTATGGTCGATAGTACTGTCGGCGAAAAAACGCAAAATATGGTCTAACGTCTGATTTCGGTAGGCATCTTGTTCAAAAAGCAGTTCATGTCTGGCACCTGCTATGCGGCATAAAGCGGCACGTTTTTGGGTGCGAGACAGCTTTTTGAAGAGCCGGTTTTGCGCCCGATTACACACAATCGCTTCTTCGCCAGCTTGTAAGATCAGCATGGGGATTTTGATTTGTCGGGTTAACTGCAAACACTGTTTGGTCGCCATTAAGCTTTGCCAAATCCAGCGGTGACTCGGCCCACCAATTTGCAGTTCAGGATGCGCGTCATACAGTTCACGAAACAACTGATAGCGGGTTTCACTGTGTGTGAGCAGGTTGAGATGAAAGGGTTTAGCGTGATAAGAGCCATAACCCGGCGCATAACTGGGTTTGGCGGTAACGGCGGCCATAATTTGAGTGATGAGCAAAGCCCATGGCCTTAAATACCAAGGCATATTCACGCCAAACATCGGAGCGCTCAGGGCCATTGCGCTAAAGGGGTGCGCTGGAGTGGTCTGGATATAGCGCGTAGCAATCGCGCCACCCATAGAATGGGCTAATAAAAAGCGCTCTTGGTAGTGACCGAGATCGAAATGCTCGACCAAGGCTTTTAAGTCAGTCACGTAATCTTGAAACTCATGTACATGGCCAATTTGTCTATCTTCAGTCAGACGTTCTGACCGTCCTTGACCACGGTGGTCATAGGTATAAACATCAAAACCTTGGCGGAATAGGTCATAACACAGCTCTTGATATTTCCACGCAGACTCAATCCTGCCATTCACAATCATTACGGCTTTTTGATGCTCAGGATGCTTGAGACTACACCAATAAATGTGCGTTTTATCAAAACTGCGATAGGTTCCTTCGCTTCGAGTGTGCCACACTTGAGCTATCTCAAAGTTGAGAGCTTGCTCCAAACTCGACTCTTGCGTATAAGGATAAAGATTTTTTTCAGGGTTCATAAGTTGGCAATGGGGCTGTGCGCATCAGTGTTTGACCTCATTGGGCTAGCATAAGTCAGGAATGAGGAATTGCAATGGATATCCATGTTTGGCTTGCCTATCTACTGACCGCGGTGGTGTTTAGTCTGGCGCCCGGTTCAGGCACGGTCAACTCGATCAGCAATGGTTTAAGTTATGGTACACGCCACTCATTAGGGGCGATTATCGGCCTACAAATCGGTCTTGCTTGCCATATAGTGTTGGTCGGCATCGGAATTGGCGCTTTGGTGGCACAATCTGCATTGGCGTTCACTCTGATCAAATGGATTGGCGCAGCTTATTTAGTATGGCTGGGTATTCAGAAATGGCGAGATAGAGCCCCCTTAACGGCTACCACAGCTTCTCATGAACTCTCACAAGCCGCCCTGCTGCGTAAAGCAGTATTGATTAACCTGACCAATCCCAAATCAATCGTTTTCTTAGTGGCATTATTCCCGCAATTTATTGATCCCGCTAGAGATCATTGGCCACAGTTCTTGGTTCTTGGTGTCACAACCGTTACTATTGATGCGATTGTCATGTTCGGATACACGGCGCTGGCTGCGCAGCTAGGCCGCTATATTCGTTCACCCAACATAATGACCAGAATGAATAAACTGTTTGGTTCGATGTTTATGGGCTGCGGAATGCTATTGGCCACCGCCAAAGCGTAAGCAACCTTTTGAGGAAACCATGTACACGACTTATGTAGCACGCCAACCGATATTGAATGCAAAGCGACACACGTTAGGTTATGAGCTGCTGTTTCGAGATGGAGAAAAAAACGCGTTCCCTGAGTACATGGATGCCGATCGTGCGACTTATCGCTTGATTGTCGAAAACTTTTTATCCCTTGGTACCAATCCGAGAATTGCCCGCTCACGCTGTTTTATCAACTTTCCGCATAAAAGCTTAATTAGGCGCTTGCCGCTGACTCTGCCGCGTGAGCAGATCGTGGTAGAAATTTTGGAAACTTGCCAACCGACTGATGATCTTTTTGAGGCGGTACAAGAGCTGAGTCAGCGAGGTTATCTGCTCGCGTTAGATGATTTTGTTTATTCACCGGCTTGGGAGCGCTTTTTACCTTACGTACAGATAGTCAAAATCGACATCATGGCGATGGGCTTGGATAGCGCGTGTGATTTTGTGCGCGAGCGCTTGGCTAAAGGCAGCCGCCGCCGATTTCTGGCAGAACGCGTCGAAACCGAAGATGAGTTTCATCAAGCTCGTCATGCGGGTTTTACTTTCTTTCAAGGCTATTTTTTCAGTAAGCCAGAAATCATAAAACAGCGCTACATCAGCCCAGAGCATGTGATTGCCATGCAGCTGTTTCGCGAAGTCTGCCAGCCTGAAGTCGATTATGTGCGAGTGGAGCGCTTGGTCGCGCAAGACATTGCGCTCTCCTACAAGCTGCTGCGTTTCGTCAATACCATGTCGGATCGGATTTCGGTCTCCATCTCCTCATTTCGCCAAGCCTTGGTTTATCTTGGACAGGACAAGCTGCGCATTTTTGTCTCTTTGGCGGTCGCTTCTTATATCTCCGCCAAAAAGCCCAAGGAGCTTTACAACTTATCATTACAAAGAGCGCAGTTTTGCCAGTTGATGGCGACGCATCCGCATTTTAAAGCGCATCGTGAGCAAGCGTTTCTGATTGGTATGTTTTCTGTGCTGGATGCCTTGCTCGATACCTCAATTGAGCAATTGGTCGAGCAACTGCCGCTGGCTGATGACGTTAAGTTGGCACTGCGTGAGCGTGAAGGGCCACTGGGCACTCTGCTCGATCTTGAAGAGTGTTTTGAAAAAGCCGATTGGCAAGGTGTGGAGCAACACTGCCTAGAACTGGGTTTTGATCTGGAGGATGTACGCCAAGAATTGATTGAAGCCCAGCGTTGGAGCCAGGACATCAATCGATTAATTTAGTGATAAGTTAATGCACCTTTTCGACTTGACGCGGCAGCGATGTTGGCTGCAACGGCAAGTGGTTTGGGTAGAGATGGTCGGCCAGCCCGACTCTGAGGGTGTAGGATGATAAAGGCTGACCGACCAAATAGATTAACCTTCCTGCACCTTATATTTAGTGAGCGTGTCGGAGTGGTAAGTTATTTCAGCCAAGCGTTAAGCATCCACACCAATTTCTCTTGCTCGCGGATGTAATCACTCATCAGCGCTGACGTCCCTTCATCCCCGGTTTCGCCGGCAAGCTCAAGAATGTCTCGTTGTTGGTGGAGCAGAATGCTAAAGCCATCCACCAATCCCTGCATGCTGCTGCGACCATCAATTGAGTCGGTATGCTCTTTGATTTGCGCCGCTTTGAGGTAACCGCTAAAGCTGTGCATGGGCCGAGCGCTCAGCGTTAAAATACGCTCTGCCAGTTCATCGATTTTTAGCTGTAAGTCAGTATAAATCTCTTCGAACTTAGCGTGCAGTTCGAAAAATTCCTTACCTTGAATATTCCAGTGGTAACCGCGAGTATTCATATAGAACACTTGATAGTTGGCCAGCAAGTTGTTGAGCGCATTTGCCAGTTTTTGACTTTGTGTGGTATCAAGACCAATCAAATTCGTTGCCATTTTTACACCTCTCAGTTTTTTATTTCCCCTATCGGGATGAACAAAGAATAGTGTAGTTCAGACATGGAAGAAATTTGGATTATCTGATTTTTCTGATAGGCATAGACTATTAATCCATTATAAAGAGTATGGTTTAATCGTCTTAATGGCTGTTCTCACGAATCAGGCTTTAACGCTTCAAAGCAAAGTGCAAAAAGCGTTGTCCTTGGTAAGTTAGTACGCCTTTGTCTCCCGGATTGAGTGCATGATAGTAATGAATGCCAACCTGAAACTCGCGTTTTGGCCCTAAACGTCCTTTTTGTACGTAAATCCAAAACTCTTGGTCATCTTGACCGGGAAGAGGGTGAGGAATGTCGATCGCTTGCTTATCCAGTATGGTCACTTCGGCACTACGCTGTGGAGCATTTTCTCCTTGCATGTGGCGGCGGTAGAAGTGGCTAAAAAACCAAACGGCCGCAATAATCAATAACGCTAAACTGATCAATAAAGTGAAGGGCATAACAGCCTCCTATTCTGAATACGCCGCTATTTTAGCGAATGGCGTATTTTTCCAAGCAGTTTGTGGTGAGAAAGAGATGTGCGGCAGTAATCAAAGGGATTTTTTCGGCTTATCTCACACTTTATCAGCCATTGAACGGCTAACAATTGGATAATGTGACTCTGGCTGCTAGAAAATAAAGAGAGAAGGCGCAGGAGGGCGGAAATGTCAGAAATTGAGCAAGTTGTTCTACGAACGCGCAAACTCGAAACCTTATTGCGCGAACAATACCATGCAGAAGGCAAGGGATTGCATCAATTGATTACCAGTTGTGAAGAACGTTTACCCCATGACGTGATTAAAAAGCTGCGTTATGTGGCGACGATTCGCAACAAAGTGGTGCATGAAGATGATTATCGCTTAGATGATCGCAAAGCTTTTCTCGCGGTATGCCAAGAGTGCGAAGATGGGCTCACGCCAAGAAGTGGGAAGTTTGTGTGGCGAATTGCTTTTATGCTGATGATGTTGATGACCTTAGGAGCCCTATTTTTCTATTACTGGCATTGGGAAGAGTTATCTCAACATTTTCAGTAATCGAACATTGAACTAATAAAAAAGGACGCGATGCGTCCTTTTTTATTTTAAAAACATTGACTTAGTACATCATGGGCAGTGTCATTAAACCAATGATTACTGCGATCATAACAAGTCCTTGTTTTTGAGATGAAGAAATCATAACACTGCTCCTTTGGTTGATTACTCATTCTGTAAAAAAAGAATAGATCATTTACCCAGCTTGATCAATAGATCGTTGGCTAAAGTTTAAAAAAACACAGTTCTTTTGCTTGTAAGGTGATTTTTAACGTAAGAAAAGTCACACTTTTACGCTGTTTTAATCATAAGCTAAATGCTGATTTTTAATTCAACATTGTGTTTATTTTATTGATTTTATGGTGTTTTTTATTGTTTGTTGGTAGGTTGCTATTTGTTCTGGTTGTGGTTATTACGGTTTGTTTGGGATCGATTGTCAGGTTTTAGTAAATTACCACTTTATGAGAATTATTTTCTTGTTGTTGAGATTGGTTATCAATTGAGTTGTGTTTTTATCCTGTCTCTGGTTTTATATCTTTTAAAATGGTAGTTATTTTTCATTTATCTGTTTTGTTGGTTATTTTTAATTTTTTGATTATTTTGTTGTTGTTTTTATTGGGTTTTTTGTTTTTATTTTTCAGTTTTGTTTTGGTTAATTTTTCGTTTTTTTATTTTGTTTTGATTGGGTTTTGTTTGTTTGGTGTTGATTTGTTATCTTGATTTGGTTGGTGGCAAGTTTTCTTGTTTTGTAATTTTATTGAGTAATTACTATTTTATATAGCAGCTCAAGTAAGGATTCGCTAGCAAGATCCAACTTTTTACTTTCATAACTGGACATCAAAAGTCAGTTCCCTACACTGGCGGCAGTTTGAGTTAGGGGTATGAGCATGTTGAGCTGGATTTCTGTCGTGTTGTCGGGGTTTATCAGCATTTCTGCTTATAAAAATCAGAAGCTTAAGCAAGCGATATTCTTTCGAATCTTCAGCCTCCTGTTACTGACAATTATTGTGTGGGAGCAACACAGTCATGCCACGCCAGAGGTGATTTTCATCTCTCTTGGCTTGACGGTGTCGATGTTTGCGCATGGACTGCGGCTAAATCATCGCTACCACAAAGCCAGCTTTGTGCTGTTTTTAGTCGCGCAACTGCTGTTTAGTAAAGCATTCTGGGTGCAATTGTCGGGGAGTATGGTGTGGTGGTTGCCCGCATTACTGGTGGCGGCAGGCATAGTGGCGTTTTTTTTGTTACTGCCACAAATTGATACCTTAATCTTCCCTGTCACCATTATGGGGTTGATGTTAGTACAGATGACGTGGGCTGCGGGTGAACTGTGGCTACAAGAGGCCACCGTGGCTTCTGGCGCTGGTTTCTTAGGATGTCTGGTTTATATCCTCTCGGCCACGTTATTAGCCATCCACGATTATCGGCGTCCACTTCCTTGGGGGCACACTCTTATCTCCAGCTCCTACTTGATTGCCCAAGCCTTGATCTCAGCGTCGATCGTGTTTTAGTCATATTCACGGTCTGTGATGTAAAAAAACCGCCTCGCGGCGGTTTTTTTACATCATGTATTTACGGCGAATATCCAACAGGGCAAAAATGCCAAAGATCAGAATTGACCACTTTTCCCAGCGCTTCAGTGGTACTTTATCGCCAAACGCACCAATGAAAATCAACATCTGCAAACCATGCATGAAGAGCAAAAATGCTGTCATGATGTAGAGTGCGATGGCGGCATTACCCGGAAAAGGCATCACGATGTTGAACAGCAAAACCAGCCATACAAAACCAATCGCCGCTTTCGCTAACCAGAGTAGTGCTTTCATTGTTCTTCCCTTATAAACAGCCGATAACAGACTTGTCCGGCACTCTTTTCTCGATGTAGATGCCAATGAGGAGGCAACTCCGTCAGTGGCAGCTCTTTTTCGCACTCAATATAAATCATCGCTTGTGGCGCGAGCCAACCGTTTTGCTCGAGTAACTGAGTGGTTTCCTGTAACAAACCTTGTCGAAAAGGTGGGTCAATAAACACCACGTCATAAGGTTTACCCGATTGTCGCAGAAAGGCGAGTGCATCCGTGTGAATAAGCTCAATATTTTCTGCTTTCAGGCTCTGTACATTAGTTTTGAGTTGCTGAAAGGCGAGCGGGTTCAGCTCAAGCATGGTTACTTGGTTGGCTTGGCGTGATGCACACTCGAAGCCTAGCCCGCCAGAACCGGCAAAAAGATCGAGACAGCGAGCATTTGGCACTTCTTGAGCAAGCCAGTTAAACAGCGTTTCTTTCACTCGATCGGTCGTCGGGCGCAGTCCTTCGGCATCATGCACGGGCAATTTTCGGCCGCGCCACAGACCGCTGATAATCCGAACGTGCCCTGTAGGGGCCTTTTTTTGTGATGGGTTTGGCTGGCGACGTCTTTGCATAGATTTTTTGACCGCTAATTAAGTGTTACTATACCTCGCTTGTCAGCCATTTGGCGTGACAACCCGAGTTAACATAAAAAACTGGGCAAAGTGTACCAAGCGAAGCAAAAAGTTTTCACTGCTTTGTCATTTTTTCTTTTCGGGGCCGCAATAATGGCCAAGAAAAGTCTGTATTAAAATAAAGCGATTCAGGATAGCTCCAGATGACGGAAAAAAAGAAGCGTGGCTTGTTGTCATGGCTTGGATTTGGTGACGAAGAGAAAAGCCAAACCACTGCAACGGATACTCAAACGCAGGATGAACCACAAAGCCAAGCCGATGTTGAAGCGGTGGCGATTCAAGCGGAAACTGCGTTAACAGAAACAGAAACAGAAACAGAAACAGAAACAGAAACAGAAAAAGAAACAGAAACTGCCACGGTTGAACCTGCACGTATTGTTGAACAAGAAAAACCGACCGAAAGTTTCTTTGCGCGCTTAAAGCGCAGTTTGAGCCGCACCAAAGCGAATATTGGCGCAGGCTTCTTTGGCCTGTTTAAAGGCAAAAAGATTGATGATGACCTGTTCGAAGAGCTCGAAGAACAACTGCTGATTGCCGATGTCGGCATGGATACGACCAGCAAAATTATCGCTAATTTGACCGCGAAAGCTTCTCGCCAGCAACTGCGTGATGGGGAAGCGCTGTACGGTCTGCTGAAAGAAGAGATGGCCGAGATTCTCTCTCAGGTCGAGCAGCCATTGGTTATCGACACTGAGAAGAAGCCTTATGTGATCTTGATGGTGGGCGTGAATGGGGTGGGTAAAACCACCACGATCGGTAAGCTTGCCAAACAGTTCCAAGCACAAGGTAAGAAAGTGATGCTGGCTGCGGGCGATACCTTCCGTGCTGCAGCGGTTGAGCAGTTGCAAGTGTGGGGAGAGCGCAATCAAGTGCCTGTCATCGCTCAGCATACTGGCGCCGACAGCGCCTCCGTCATTTATGATGCGATTGAAGCGGCGAAAGCGCGCGGGATTGACGTGGTGATTGCGGATACTGCAGGCCGTCTGCAAAACAAAAGTAACCTGATGGAAGAGCTGCGCAAGATTGTGCGCGTGATGAAGAAGATTGATGACAGCGCGCCACATGAAATCATGTTGACGCTGGATGCGGGTACCGGACAAAACGCGATCAGTCAGGCCAAATTGTTTAGTGATGTAGCACCCATCACGGGCATTACCTTAACTAAGCTTGATGGCACCGCTAAAGGTGGGGTGATTTTCGCGATTGCCGATCAATTCCAGATCCCAATCCGTTATATCGGTGTCGGCGAGAAAATTGACGACTTACGTCCATTTGCAACACAAGAGTTTATCGACGCGCTATTTAGCCGCGAAGAATAAACCAATCTCAGTTGGCACAGTGTGCCAGCCTTGTCAGGGGGAGACGGCGTGATCAGGTTTCAGCAAGTCAGTAAAGCGTATCGAGGTGGACGACAAGCGCTACAGAAAGTGGATTTCCACTTGCGGCGTGGTGAGATGGCCTTTTTGGGCGGCCATTCTGGGGCAGGGAAAAGTACCCTACTTAAGCTGATTTGTGCGATTGAGCGTCCAACCGATGGCAAAATCAGTTTTAATGGACATGATATTACTCGGATCCCAAACAAGGATATTCCCTTTTTACGCCGTAATATTGGGATTGTGTTTCAAGACCATCGCCTTTTGATGGATCGCAGCATCTATGACAATGTCGCGTTACCGATGCGCATTGAATCGATCTCGGAAAATGAAATTAAACGTCGTGTTTCGGCGGCGCTCGATAAAACGGGATTGCTCGATAAAGCCCGCTGCTTACCAAGCCAGCTCTCTGGTGGGGAACAGCAGCGAGTCGGGATTGCTCGCGCGGTGGTGAATCGCCCAACGCTACTACTGGCTGATGAGCCGACAGGCAACCTTGATCCTGAGCTTTCCAGCCGAGTACTGCGTCTGTTTGAAGAGTTCAATCGCGCTGGGGTCACAATACTGCTGGCGACGCACGATATTCATTTGGTGAATTCGCGTCCGCAATATCGTCATCTAGAACTCAATCAGGGTTTTTTAAGTGAGGTAGCGGATTATGGCCGTTAAGCCGGGCAATCAAAAAATCAGCAAAACTACCAAAAGTACCAAAAGCAAACCGCGTGATGTGAAGCGAGCCAAAACCGACAGTTTTCTCGCCATTCATTTCAAACAGGCGAAAGCATCGTTTGCCGCCTTGTGGCGACGTCCACTGGGCAATATTTTGACTTTGGCCGTGATTTCCATGGCGTTGGCGCTACCAGCCAGTTTGTACTTGCTGAGTAAAAATATCGCCTCAGTGGCTGAGCGAGTCGCCGAACCTTCTCAGCTCAGTGTTTATCTGCACATCGATACTCCAGAACCTCGGATTATCGTTTTGAAAGATGATTTGGAGCGGCGTGATGAAATTGCCAAAGTGAAATACATCTCACCGCAGCAAGGTTTGGATGATTTAAGCCAGTATGCAGGCTTTGAGCAAGCCATCAGCCTACTCGATAACGCCACCTTGCCCGCGGTATTAGTGGTGACGCCCAAAGTGGACAGTCGAGAGCAGATTCAAACGCTTGCCAAAGCCCTACAAGCAGAAGAGGGGGTGAGCGATGTGCGTATGGATGAAGATTGGTTTGCCCGTTTAGATGCGATTCGCCATTTGGCGACTATCGTGGTGATCAGCTTATCCAGCTTGATGTTGATGTCGGTTTTTTTGATTGTGGGCAATACGCTACGTTTTAACGTACAAGCCAACAAAGAAGAGATCCAAACCATGAAACTCATCGGTGCGACCGATGCGTATATTCTGCGTCCTTATCTCTATTCAGGGATGTGGTTTGGTTTACTCGGTGCTGTGGCTGCTTGGCTATTAACGGCCTTGATGACGATTTTACTCAATGGTGCGGTGGAAGCGCTCGCTCAATTGTATGACAGCCGTTTCCGTTTGATTGGCCTTGGCTGGGATGAATCATTACTGCTTTTGATGCTCGGCGTGTTTTTAGGCTGCGTGGCGGCGAAAGTGTCGGCGAAACGCCATCTAAAAGAAATTGAACCTGTTTAAGTGATGGTGGTCATAAATGGGTGGCTGATTCAAGGTTGAGGCAGAGCTTGACTTGAGTTGCCCTTTTGTTTATGCATAATGACCAGTCAAACTTGAAACCTGTTCATTTTAGGTTCAAGCTTGTTGCGGTAAAACAGCGTATCCAGATCAGAGAATGATGAGGAATTGAATGACTAACCAAGCGTATCCAATGGCTCTTGTTTCCCAAGACAGCTTAGATAGCTACATCCGTTCAGTAAACGGTTACCCGATGCTGAGTGCTGATGAAGAGCGCGAGCTGGCAGAGCGATTACATTACAAAGGGGATATCGATGCTGCGAAAGACTTGATCTTGTCGCACCTACGATTTGTTGTTCACGTTGCTCGTGGTTATTCCGGTTATGGCTTGCCAATGGCGGACTTAGTGCAAGAGGGCAATATCGGTCTGATGAAAGCGGTCAAACGCTTTAACCCTGAGATGGGGGTAAGACTGGTGTCGTTTGCGGTGCACTGGATTAAAGCCGAAATTCATGAATATGTGCTACGTAACTGGCGTATTGTGAAAATCGCCACCACCAAAGCACAACGCAAACTGTTCTTTAATCTGCGTAAATCGAAAAAACGCCTTGGCTGGTTTAATAACAGCGAAGTGGAAACGGTAGCGCGCGAGCTGGGTGTTGAGCCTGCTGAAGTGCGTGAAATGGAATCTCGTCTGGCAGCCCAAGATGCTGCGTTTGAGATGTCCGCCGAGGATGACGAAAACGGCATGGCCTATACTGCGCCTGTGCTGTACCTCGAAGATAAGCACTCTGACTTAGCTGATAACCTAGAAGCCGAAAACTGGGAAGTGCATACCACACAGCGCCTCAGCATGGCGCTGGCGAGTCTTGATGAGCGTAGCCAACACATTGTGCGTGCTCGTTGGTTGGATGATGACAACAAAACCACACTGCAAGATTTGGCGGAAATGTATGGTGTTTCTGCGGAGCGTATTCGTCAGCTTGAGAAAAACGCCATGCGTAAGCTGAAAGAAGCGGTGGGCGAGTTCTGATTTCACATTGCGTAACAGCTTGATAAGAAAAGGTCTGGTTAATACCAGACCTTTTTTGTCTCTATCTATATACCCTTCCTACTTGAAGCTGCGGCGGTGTTGGCTACGTTCGTTCACCCCAATCACATAGTGTATCTATGCTCATGGGGTGAACTCACTTGCCGCCTACCTGCAACTCCAAGTAGTTTGGGTATAAAACACTCTAGCGTATTAAAACAGTCGGTTAAGACCATTTAAGGCTGCAACACGGAAGGCTTCGGCCATCGTCGGGTAGTTAAAGGTGGTGTTTACGAAATACTCAATGGTATTGGCTTCCCCTTTTTGTTCCATGATCGCTTGGCCGATATGAATGATTTCTGCGGCACGCTCACCAAAGCAGTGAATACCTAAAATCTCTTTGGTTTCGCGATGGAACAGGATTTTTAAGCTGCCAATATCTTTGCCCGCAATTTGCGCGCGCGCCAAATGTTTGAAAGAAGCGCGTCCCACTTCATAAGGTACTTTAGCCGCCGTCAGCTCTTGCTCGGTACGGCCCACGGAGCTGATCTCTGGGATGGTGTAGATACCGGTTGGGATGTCTTCCGTCAGTAAGTTAGCCGCTTGACCATGAATAATGGCTTGCGCGACAAACCGACCTTGATCATAAGCGGCGCTGGCAAGGCTTGGGTAACCAATGACATCACCCACCGCATAGATGTGTTCCACTTGAGTCTGGTAATTGGCGTTGACGACTAACTGGCCTCGCGAATCGGCTTGTAAGCCAACCGACTCTAAATTGAGCTTATCAGTATTACCGGTGCGCCCGTTGGCGTACAACAAGCAATCGGCACGCATTTTTTTACCCGATTTGAGATGGACGATCACCCCATCGCTGGTGCCTTCAATTTTGTCGTAGGTTTCATCATTGCGGATCACCACACCACTGTTCCAAAAGTGGTAAGAGAGCGCATCAGAGACTTCATTATCCAGAAACGACAGTAAACGATCACGGGTGTTGATCAGATCCGTCTTGACATCCAAGCCGCGGAAGATAGAGGCGTATTCACAACCAATCACCCCTGCGCCGTAAATAATGATATGGCGAGGATCATGTTCGAGGTTCAGAATCGAGTCGCTGTCATAAATACGCGGGTGACCAAAATCGACATCTTTCGGATGATAAGGGCGTGAGCCGGTGGCGATAACAAATTTATCGGCACTGTAGGTGTCGATGCTGCCATCGGCTTTTTTGACCGCTACGGTGTGCGCATCAATAAAGTGCGCAGCGCCAAAAATCAGCGTGCATTGATTGCGATCGTAAAAGCCTTGGCGCAGGCGTGTTTGTTTATCAATCACGCTTTTGGCGTGACTTAAAATGGTCGAAAACGTAGCGTGAATGCTGGAGTTGTTTTTGCAAAACAGCGGGTTGCTATTGAACTCAATAATGCGGCTTACCGCGTGACGTAGGGCTTTCGATGGGATGGTGCCCCAGTGAGTACAACCTCCGCCGACACTGCTCTCTTTTTCTATGATAGCGACATTTTTTCCCCCTTTGGTCAGCCCCATGGCTGCCCCTTCTCCGCCCGGACCGCTACCGATCACAATGACGTCAAAGTGGTTTTTCTGTCCCATAGTGAATCCTTGTTATATTTGCTTAACATTGCTGTTGCGAGATTTTAACGCATTCCCTGACCTGGAAACATGCTGCAAGGTGCAGAGAGTGGGGGGGATCACGCCTTCATTGCAAAACAGGTACTCAACCTTGCTTGATTCCAATCGCTTTTGATTACATTGAGTTAGCATCAGCACCATTATTATCTGGCATCCGGTTGCGAAAATGGCTGCTGTCTCATACTGACGAGCTTTGTTGCTTAGACAAGCCAACCAATCAGGTTATAGTATGAACCACATTTTTCGACTTAGCTGAGAACTGATTGGAATGAAATCGTTGGGAATCCGAGCACAACAAAAAGAAAAGACGCGCCGCTCTTTAATTGATGCCGCGTTTAGCCAACTGAGCGCTGACCGAAGTTTCTCTAACCTGAGTCTACGTGAAGTCGCCCGAGAAGCGGGCATTGCACCGACCTCGTTTTATCGTCACTTCAAAGACATGGATGAACTGGGCTTAACCATGGTGGATGAAGGTGGTCTGTTATTGCGTCAGTTGATGCGTCAAGCTCGCCAGCGCATCGTCAAAGAAGGCAGTGTGATCCGCACTTCAGTGGAAACCTTTATGGAGTTCATTGAGAGCAGCCCTAACGTATTTCGTTTGTTGTTGCGTGAACGTTCTGGCACTTCCTGTGAGTTTCGAGCGGCAGTAGTGCGTGAAATTCAACATTTCGCCGCTGAGCTCACCGAATATCTGGTTGCCACAGGGATGACGCGGGAGGAGGCGATGACTCAAGCAGAAGCTTCCGTCACCTTGGTCTTTAGCTCAGGCGCAGAAGCGCTCGATTTGGATCGCCGTGAACGCGATGAACTGGCCGAGCGTTTGATCATGCAACTGCGCATGTTGGCCAAAGGGGCACATTGGTATCGTAAAGAGCGTGAACGTCATCGCCTGAAAGGCGCGTTGGAATAAGTGCAATATCCAAAATAAAAGAGGAAAAAGGAAAGAGAGATGTCGAGAGAAAACAATGTTCAGTCCACTCGCGCAGAGCGTAAAACATTAATACTGGCGCTGGTCGCGGGAATGTGCAGTGATGCTTTGCTGTCATGGCTCACCATGAGTTCAGTGCCATTTTCTCTGTTTGCTTTGATAGCTTTAGTACTCTCAGCTCAGATGCTTTATCAAGAGTATTTGGCTCATCCGGTGGCGGAAGAGGTGCCATTAGTCGGTCTGGCTTGTTTCTTCGTCGGGGCCTTTGGTCACTCAGCTTTTATCAAAGCCCAGTACCCGCAAGAAGGGTCAAACTTTTTCTCCATCGTCATGGTGCTGATCCTGATCTTTTGGATTGGGCGTAAGCTCGGTTACATCGGTAAGCCACGCTAAACAAAAAACGAGCCCTCTGGCTCGTTTTTTATACGGTTACTTTTTGCGCTCTAACATCACGCCCGCTTCCATGTGGTGGGTGTAAGGAAATTGGTCGAAGAGGGCAAAGCGTACCACTTGATGGGTTTCACCCAGTATTTGCAGGTTGTCTTGCAGCGTTTCTGGGTTACAAGAGATGTACAGTATGCGCTCATAACCTTGCACCATCTTACAGGTGTCGATATCCATGCCTGAGCGTGGTGGGTCGACAAAAATGGTGTTGCAGCGGTAGCTTTGTAAATCGACACCGGCATCTTTCAAACGGTTGAATTCGCGCTTACCTTCCATGGCTTGAGTAAACTCTTCGGCCGACATGCGGATGATCTGCACGTTGTCTATTTGGTTGGCGGCAATATTAAATTGCGCGGCTTCTACAGACGGTTTGGCAAGTTCGGTTGCCAATACGCGATCGAAGTTTTGGGCTAGGGCCAGTGAGAAGTTGCCGTTTCCGCAATACAGTTCAAGCAAATCACCCTTGCTCTCTTGAGTGCAATCGACCGCCCACTCCAACATTTTTTCGGCGACCTTCGCGTTAGGTTGGGTAAAACTGTTTTCGACTTGCTTATATACATAAGGCTGGCCGTTGACCTGTAATTTCTCCACCACGTAATCACGATCCAGCACTACTTTCATTTTGCGAGCACGGCCGATTAAGTTCAGGTTGAACCCTTCATCGTTTAGGCGCTGTTTGAGTGCTTGCGCCGCAGTGATCCATTCTTCGCTGAGCTGTCGATGGTACAGCAGTGAAACCAAAATCTCGCCACTGAGGGTTGAGAGGAAATCAACCTGAAACAGTTTATGGCGCAGAATAGGGCTGCCTTTCATGGCATCCATCAGCAGAGGCATCAAATCGTTAATCAGGCGGCTCGCCGCTGGAAATTGATCCACGCGGTACTTTTCGCGCGTCTCTTGATTAAACATGATGTAGTACATGTCATCGCCTTCATGCCAAATCCGAAATTCAGCACGCATACGATAGTTCGCCACCGGTGACTCAAACACTTCCAGCTCAGGCATGGAGTAATCAACAAACATCGCTTTTAAACGGGCGATTTTGTCTGCCAATTGAGCTTGGTAGAGTTCAGGGTTTACATCAAGAGTCGCCATTGGGGTACCTTTTTATGGGCTATTTCAGAAAGAGCGCAGATTTTATTCAATCTCGGCTGCTTGTCCAGTTTTGCCCCTACTTTAGGCTGGATCTTCTCTGTAAAATATAGCGGATCTGAATCTGTACTGGACAATTTTTCATTCACTCAATACTATCAGCGCCAAGCTGGTGCTATTTAGATGCCTGGATGGCTAAAAATGGCTGAAAAGGGAATCCGGTGTAAATCCGGAACTGACGCGCAGCGGTAAGAGAGAACGAACGCTCAAACGACACTGCTTTTCGAGTGGGAAGTCGAGCCAGTAGGCCAATAGTGCTCTCAAGTCCGAAGACCTGCCAGCAGCTGAGTGATGCAGTGGTATTGCACTCAGTAGGATTTACGCGACTTAGGACAACATAATGCAAAAGTCTCTTTTAGCGATCACTCTAGCATCGCTGCTTACCCCTATCTCTTATTTACATGCTAACGAAGCACAACCTCAAGAAACTCTGGTGGTGACGGCAAATCGTTTTGAGCAAGCAGAATCATCGGTTCTCTCTTCGGTGACGGTTGTCTCTCGTCAGGAAATTGAAGCTTATCAAGCGAATTCTTTAACTGAAGTGCTGCGCCGAGTGCCTGGTGTCGAGATCGCCCAAAATGGTGGGCGTGGACATAACGCCTCTATTTTTATGCGCGGAACAAACAGTGATCATGTTTTGGTTCTGGTGGATGGTATTCGCATTAACTCCTCTGCGGGTGGTGTAGCCATTAACCGTTTTCCGATTGGCCTTGTTGAGCGTTTAGAAGTGATCCGTGGGCCTAATGCTTCTATGTATGGCTCAGATGCGATTGGCGGTGTGATCAATATTATTACTCGTTCGCACCGTGGGGATGATGATAAACAAGTGACTCTTGGCGTCGGTAGTCTCGCTTCCAAAAAAGCGGATGTGATCGCTAAGGCTGATGTAGAGCAGAAGGGGCATCTCCAAGTCGCTGCTGGTCTTGAGCAAACCGATGGCTATGATATTAAGAAGTCAGGAAAAGGCACTCAGTATGGTTTTGACAGCCAAAATCTAATGGCGGGTTATGAGCATCAACTCAATGATCAATGGCTTGGTTATGTTTCGGCGAGTTGGTTTGACAGTGATGCGGAGTATGATAATTACGGTTCGGTAAATCACGGTTACTCAGAAAATGAAAGTTTCACGGGACAACTGAATTACCAAGGTGAGCAACTGAAAAGTTTAGTGAGTCTGAATTACCAACAAACGGAAAATTTGGATTACTCACTCTCAGAAGGTAAAGCGAACGCAAGCACGAAAGCCAACATCAGCCTGACTCAATTGCAATGGGCGAACTTGTATCAGCTAACAGAGAATGCTGAAATTGGTGCGGGAGTGGATGCTCGTCGAGAGAGTCTTGCCGATGATGCAAAAAACTATGGTTCCTCCCATAAGTTGGCAGGTGAAAGTCTAGATACACGCGGCGTCTTTGCTTCTGGTCGAGTGTATGTTGATAGTTGGACATTTGAATCCAGCATCCGTTATGACAAACATGATAAGTATGATCACTACACAACATGGTCAGTGGCGGCGGGCTATCAACTCAACGATCAACATCGTCTACGTGCCGTCTATGGTACGGCTTTCAAAGCTCCGACTTATTCCGATCTCAGCACCACACCTGATTTGAAACCAGAAGAGTCAAAGAACATTGAATTTGGCGTATCTGGGGTTTACTCATTCGCAAGCTGGAATGCCTCTATCTACGACAATAAAGTGGATAATCTGATCATTTGGTATAAGCCGGCATTATCGTCAGGCAATTGGTATTCCGATAACACAGATGCTCGCATTAAGGGGCTTGAGTTTGATGTGAACTTCAATACAGGCCCAGTGAACCATATGTTGGTGGCTGAATTTAAAGATCATAAAGATGATAATAATGTCCAGCTAGCGCGCCGCGCTGAGCAAAATTACAAATGGATTAGTTCATTGACTGTGGGACAATTTGATTTAAATGCGACTTATACCCTTACCGGTAAGCGTTTAGACCTTCCTACGGCAGCGCCAAAAGCGGATGACTTTATTCCAGCAACCAATCTGTGGGATATGTCAATCGGATATTGGGTGAATGAAGATGTGACGCTTCGCGGCCGAATTGAAAACGTATTCAATGAGCAATATGAAAGTGCGATTGGCTACAAGGCGCCTGAACGTGCCTACTATTTCAATGTCGCTTATCAGTTCTAGTTTTTAAACCGCCTTCGGGCGGTTTTGTTTTTGGGTAACCACGGTGAAGAAAAAGAAAGTCATTATTAGCTGGTCATCCGGCAAAGACTCTACACTCAGCTTAGAGCGGTTGCGTGAAAGGTCGGATGTTGAAGTTGTTGGCCTCTTTACCACCTATGTCGGTAACGAAGTGCCTTTCCAAGCGACACCTATTGAGGTGCTTGAGCTGCAAGCTCAACTCGTCGGCCTTCCTTTATTTAAAATTGAACTGCCCGAGGTTTTTCCTGCCAATCCTATTTATCAAAGCCGAGTCGTGGAAGGATTACAGAACTCAGGTGTGAGATTTGATGCCATCGCTTTTGGTGATCTGTTTTGTAATGGCATCGCTGAGTATCGCAAAAGCTATATCGAGCCTGCGGGTTGGGAATGCCTTTTTCCTCTAATGGGGGAGAGTTCAATTCTTCTGGCACAAGAAATTCTTCGCCGAGGTATTCAAACCTTGGTCGTGACCACGGATGGTGAGCAGCTCAGTTCGGACTATTGTGGGCAATGGTATACCGCGGAATTTTTACAAGCACTGCCACTCAACGTTGACCCATGCGGGGAAAATGGAGAATTTCACACTTTAGTGACGCAATCGCCCAGCATGTCAGGTCGTTTGGAACTGATGCTTGAAGCAAAAAGCCAAACCGAGCGCTTCTGCTACCAAAGGTACCGTGCGTGGATTGCCTAATTTGGCAGAGAGAGTATGATCTCTCGGTTTTTTCTAGTTAGGTTGTTGCATTCGTGTCATCTCAATCTTTTCCTCGTGTACTGATTTTCGATTCTGGTGTGGGTGGTCTTTCCGTATATCGAGAAATTGAAGCCCGCTTGCCGCAATTAAACTATATCTATCTCTTTGATAACGCGGCATATCCCTATGGAGAGCTGACCCAAGAAACACTGATCGCACGAGTCGATACTTTGGTTACTCGAATGGTTGAGCAAGAGCGGATCGATCTTGTGGTCATCGCTTGTAATACCGCGAGCACCATAGTGCTTCCTGTATTACGTGCCAAACTCACGATACCCGTGGTCGGGGTTGTGCCGGCGATCAAACCCGCCTCACTTATTGCTAGCAAGGCGATTGGGCTTATCGCGACCCCAGCCACAGTGAAACGGCAATACACTCAAGAACTGATCCGTGACTTTTCCGCCAACAAAAACGTTGAGCTATTGGGGTCTACACGTTTGGTTAATATGGCTGAAGAGAAATTGCGTGGTAAGCCTCTCGATCTCGAAGAATTAGCCAGCATATTGCAACCCCTGAAGAACACGATTGATGTCGCCGTTTTAGGCTGTACTCACTTTCCCCTGATTAAAGAAGAGATCCAGCAAGTACTTGGAGAGCAAGTGCAACTGATTGATTCTGGTTTGGCCATTGCGCGTAGAGTGCAGGAGTTGCTGGGAATAGATCAAGCGGTTGGTGCAAAGCAAAAGCATCGAATTTATGCAAGCGCACCACCATGGGAGGAAAGTGCGCTGAACATAAAGCTTGAACAGTTAGGTTTTAATCCTATTCAGCCATTTCTTCATCCGATTTAGGATCATTCGCAATGCGAACTTTTAACGTTCGCTGCATATATTCCTTTTCGTTGAGTGCATCAATGGCTGTTTGAGCTTGGCTTGCGGCTATCACCACAAATCCAAACCCTCGCCGTTTACCTGTTCGTTTGTCTTTCATTAAACGCACCGCAAAAACCTCGCCAAACTCGGCGAACAGCTCTTTAACGTGCGATTCATTGGCTTTATAGGGCAGATTGCCCACATAGAGTGTTTTCGTGGTGGAAGACGCCTCTTCATCTTCGCTTGATGAAAGAGTGGGGTGAGTAGAAAGTTTGCAAATTAAAGCCGTTGCAACCACACCAATTAGAAAAGCGAAAGAAGAGTGTAGAGTCAATTGCGATAAAAACCCGGCACCAATAACGGCAAGCAGGGCAATCCATAACATCGATTTGTCAGATTTCATATTGAATTACTACGCATCAGAGAGAAAGAAGATTCACGGTCTATAGATGAATTAACAAAGTAGACACAGGAATCTTACGTATATGCTTGATATTTTTCCAATCGAATGGTGTGACCCCCCTCAAATGTTGAAATTTTATTCGAAAAACACCCCGTTGTTGACTTTTTGAGCGAACGAATGTGTTTGTCAAAAAAAAGCTTGTCATATAACTCAGCCTCCCTATAATGCGCCCTCACTGACACGGCGTGAGATTCAAATCACAAGGTGAAATCAGAAGAGAAGAGAAAGTTAGAAATAACGTTTGACACTCAAATGAATAAGCGTAGTATACGCAGCCCTAGCGAACGAAGCTTAAAATGAATTCGATAGGCAAAGCTCTTTAACAATATAAACCAATCAATCTGTGTGGGCACTCGTTGATGATAATCAAAAAAGATTTATCAATGAACTGAGTGACCATTTGAATGAGCAATCATTCAGCACAGTCAATTCAACATTACTATGTAATGTAATCAGTATTCATTGAGCCGAAGCGAAAGCTTCACAAAACTTTTAATTGAAGAGTTTGATCATGGCTCAGATTGAACGCTGGCGGCAGGCCTAACACATGCAAGTCGAGCGGCAGCACAGAGGAACTTGTTCCTTGGGTGGCGAGCGGCGGACGGGTGAGTAATGCCTGGGAAATTGCCCGGTAGAGGGGGATAACCATTGGAAACGATGGCTAATACCGCATAACCTCGCAAGAGCAAAGCAGGGGACCTTCGGGCCTTGCGCTACCGGATATGCCCAGGTGGGATTAGCTAGTTGGTGAGGTAAGGGCTCACCAAGGCGACGATCCCTAGCTGGTCTGAGAGGATGATCAGCCACACTGGAACTGAGACACGGTCCAGACTCCTACGGGAGGCAGCAGTGGGGAATATTGCACAATGGGCGCAAGCCTGATGCAGCCATGCCGCGTGTATGAAGAAGGCCTTCGGGTTGTAAAGTACTTTCAGTAGGGAGGAAGGTGGTTAAGTTAATACCTTAATCATTTGACGTTACCTACAGAAGAAGCACCGGCTAACTCCGTGCCAGCAGCCGCGGTAATACGGAGGGTGCAAGCGTTAATCGGAATTACTGGGCGTAAAGCGCATGCAGGTGGTTTGTTAAGTCAGATGTGAAAGCCCTGGGCTCAACCTAGGAATCGCATTTGAAACTGACAAGCTAGAGTACTGTAGAGGGGGGTAGAATTTCAGGTGTAGCGGTGAAATGCGTAGAGATCTGAAGGAATACCGGTGGCGAAGGCGGCCCCCTGGACAGATACTGACACTCAGATGCGAAAGCGTGGGGAGCAAACAGGATTAGATACCCTGGTAGTCCACGCCGTAAACGATGTCTACTTGGAGGTTGTGACCTAGAGTCGTGGCTTTCGGAGCTAACGCGTTAAGTAGACCGCCTGGGGAGTACGGTCGCAAGATTAAAACTCAAATGAATTGACGGGGGCCCGCACAAGCGGTGGAGCATGTGGTTTAATTCGATGCAACGCGAAGAACCTTACCTACTCTTGACATCCAGAGAATCTAGCGGAGACGCTGGAGTGCCTTCGGGAGCTCTGAGACAGGTGCTGCATGGCTGTCGTCAGCTCGTGTTGTGAAATGTTGGGTTAAGTCCCGCAACGAGCGCAACCCTTATCCTTGTTTGCCAGCACGTAATGGTGGGAACTCCAGGGAGACTGCCGGTGATAAACCGGAGGAAGGTGGGGACGACGTCAAGTCATCATGGCCCTTACGAGTAGGGCTACACACGTGCTACAATGGCGTATACAGAGGGCAGCGATACCGCGAGGTGGAGCGAATCTCACAAAGTACGTCGTAGTCCGGATTGGAGTCTGCAACTCGACTCCATGAAGTCGGAATCGCTAGTAATCGCAAATCAGAATGTTGCGGTGAATACGTTCCCGGGCCTTGTACACACCGCCCGTCACACCATGGGAGTGGGCTGCAAAAGAAGCAGGTAGTTTAACCTTCGGGAGGACGCTTGCCACTTTGTGGTTCATGACTGGGGTGAAGTCGTAACAAGGTAGCGCTAGGGGAACCTGGCGCTGGATCACCTCCTTACACGATGGTTATCGTGATGAGTGTCCACACAGATTGATTCGGTTTAGATTTGAGCATTAAGTGGGTCTGTAGCTCAGGTGGTTAGAGCGTACGCCTGATAAGCGTAAGGTCGGTGGTTCGAGTCCACTCAGACCCACCACTAACGATGGGGTTATAGCTCAGCTGGGAGAGCGCCTGCCTTGCACGCAGGAGGTCTGCGGTTCGATCCCGCATAACTCCACCATCTTTAAGCGTTTTCGCTGAGAATGTTTAAAAATGGTTTTCATTAGAAAATCTTGCTCTTTAACAATTTGGAAAGCTGACAAAACAACAAATTATTGTTGTTTGTAAAGTTCTCAATGTTTATCGAAAGATAAACACCAACAACACATTCAAGTGTGCTTGGTATCGAATAAGACTTCGGTCTTGTTCAAAATTTGAGTCCGGCAAAATCTGTCTCGCACTCATGTAAATTAAACGCGAGACAACTTAGGTTGTTTAAACAACAACCCGAAACTCCTTCGGGTTGTATGGTTAAGTGACTAAGCGTACACGGTGGATGCCTGGGCAGTCAGAGGCGATGAAGGACGTACTAACTTGCGATAAGCGCAGATAAGGCAGTAAGAGCCGTTTGAGTCTGCGATTTCCGAATGGGGAAACCCAACTGCATAAGCAGTTACTGTTAACTGAATCCATAGGTTAACAGAGCAAACCGGGGGAACTGAAACATCTAAGTACCCCGAGGAGAAGAAATCAACCGAGATTCCGGTAGTAGCGGCGAGCGAACCTGGATTAGCCCTTAAGCGCTCGGTGAAGTAGGTGAACAAGCTGGAAAGCTTGGCGATACAGGGTGATAGCCCCGTAACCGACGCTTCATCGAGCGTGAAATCGAGTAGGGCGGGACACGTGATATCCTGTCTGAATATGGGGGGACCATCCTCCAAGGCTAAATACTCCTGACTGACCGATAGTGAACCAGTACCGTGAGGGAAAGGCGAAAAGAACCCCTGTGAGGGGAGTGAAATAGAACCTGAAACCGTGTACGTACAAGCAGTAGGAGCACCTTCGTGGTGTGACTGCGTACCTTTTGTATAATGGGTCAGCGACTTATATTCAGTGGCAAGGTTAACCGTATAGGGGAGCCGTAGCGAAAGCGAGTCTTAACTGGGCGCTCAGTCTCTGGATATAGACCCGAAACCGGGTGATCTAGCCATGGGCAGGTTGAAGGTTGAGTAACATCAACTGGAGGACCGAACCGACTAATGTTGAAAAATTAGCGGATGACTTGTGGCTAGGGGTGAAAGGCCAATCAAACTCGGAGATAGCTGGTTCTCCCCGAAAGCTATTTAGGTAGCGCCTCGGACGAATACTACTGGGGGTAGAGCACTGTTAAGGCTAGGGGGTCATCCCGACTTACCAACCCTTTGCAAACTCCGAATACCAGTAAGTACTATCCGGGAGACACACGGCGGGTGCTAACGTCCGTCGTGGAGAGGGAAACAACCCAGACCGCCAGCTAAGGTCCCAAAGTATTGCTAAGTGGGAAACGATGTGGGAAGGCTCAGACAGCTAGGATGTTGGCTTAGAAGCAGCCATCATTTAAAGAAAGCGTAATAGCTCACTAGTCGAGTCGGCCTGCGCGGAAGATGTAACGGGGCTAAGCAATACACCGAAGCTGCGGCAATATCTTTTAGATATTGGGTAGGGGAGCGTTCTGTAAGCCGTTGAAGGTGAATCGTAAGGTTTGCTGGAGGTATCAGAAGTGCGAATGCTGACATGAGTAACGACAAGGGGGGTGAAAAACCTCCCCGCCGGAAGACCAAGGGTTCCTGTCCAACGTTAATCGGGGCAGGGTGAGTCGACCCCTAAGGTGAGGCCGAAAGGCGTAATCGATGGGAAACGGGTTAATATTCCCGTACTTCTGACTATTGCGATGGGGGGACGGAGAAGGCTAGGTGGGCCAGGCGACGGTTGTCCTGGTTCAAGTGCGTAGGCTTGAGAGTTAGGTAAATCCGGCTCTCTTTAAGGCTGAGACACGACGTCGAGCTGCTACGGCAGTGAAGTCATTGATGCCATGCTTCCAGGAAAAGCCTCTAAGCTTCAGATAGTCAGGAATCGTACCCCAAACCGACACAGGTGGTCGGGTAGAGAATACCAAGGCGCTTGAGAGAACTCGGGTGAAGGAACTAGGCAAAATGGTACCGTAACTTCGGGAGAAGGTACGCTCTTGATGGTGAAGTCCCTCGCGGATGGAGCTGACGAGAGTCGCAGATACCAGGTGGCTGCAACTGTTTATTAAAAACACAGCACTGTGCAAAATCGCAAGATGACGTATACGGTGTGACGCCTGCCCGGTGCCGGAAGGTTAATTGATGGGGTTAGCGTAAGCGAAGCTCTTGATCGAAGCCCCGGTAAACGGCGGCCGTAACTATAACGGTCCTAAGGTAGCGAAATTCCTTGTCGGGTAAGTTCCGACCTGCACGAATGGCGTAATGATGGCCACGCTGTCTCCACCCGAGACTCAGTGAAATTGAAATCGCTGTGAAGATGCAGTGTACCCGCGGCTAGACGGAAAGACCCCGTGAACCTTTACTACAGCTTGGCACTGAACATTGAACCTACATGTGTAGGATAGGTGGGAGGCTATGAAGACGTGACGCCAGTTGCGTTGGAGCCGTCCTTGAAATACCACCCTTGTATGTTTGATGTTCTAACTTAGACCCATTATCTGGGTTGAGGACAGTGCCTGGTGGGTAGTTTGACTGGGGCGGTCTCCTCCCAAAGAGTAACGGAGGAGCACGAAGGTGGGCTAATCACGGTTGGACATCGTGAGGTTAGTGCAATGGCATAAGCCCGCTTAACTGCGAGAATGACGGTTCGAGCAGGTGCGAAAGCAGGTCATAGTGATCCGGTGGTTCTGTATGGAAGGGCCATCGCTCAACGGATAAAAGGTACTCCGGGGATAACAGGCTGATACCGCCCAAGAGTTCATATCGACGGCGGTGTTTGGCACCTCGATGTCGGCTCATCACATCCTGGGGCTGAAGTCGGTCCCAAGGGTATGGCTGTTCGCCATTTAAAGTGGTACGCGAGCTGGGTTTAGAACGTCGTGAGACAGTTCGGTCCCTATCTGCCGTGGGCGTTGGAAGATTGAAGGGGGCTGCTCCTAGTACGAGAGGACCGGAGTGGACGAACCTCTGGTGTTCGGGTTGTGTCGCCAGACGCATTGCCCGGTAGCTAAGTTCGGAATTGATAAGCGCTGAAAGCATCTAAGCGCGAAGCGAGCCCTGAGATGAGTCTTCCCTGACGGTTTAACCGTCCTAAAGGGTTGTTCGAGACTAGAACGTTGATAGGCAGGGTGTGTAAGCGTTGTGAGGCGTTGAGCTAACCTGTACTAATTGCCCGTGAGGCTTAACCATACAACACCCAAGGGGTTTTGTAGTGGACTCAAAGTTAAGCGCATAAGAATGTGTTGAGAACGAAGACAGCTTTCCAGAATTGTTGGTTATCACTTTTTAAGAAAAAGTGAAATCAAAAACAGAATTTTGCTTGGCGACCATAGCGTTTTGGACCCACCTGATTCCATCCCGAACTCAGAAGTGAAACGAAACAGCGTCGATGGTAGTGTGGGGTCTCCCCATGTGAGAGTAGAACATCGCCAGGCTCCTATTTATTTTCACTTTTAAAAAGTGAAGACAAAAGGTCCGACTGGTCTAGCAATAGACGAGTCACCATAAAGTTCTAAAAATTTTAGAGTTTTATGTTGACTTTCAAAGTGGGAAGCGTATTATACGCACCTCGCTGACGTGCTAAGGTACTGAAAGCCAAGCTCTTTAACAATATAAACCAATCAATCTGTGTGGGCACTCGTTGATGATAATCAAAAAAGATTTATCAATGAACTGAGTGACCATTTGAATGAGCAATCATTCAGCACAGTCAATTCAACATTACTTCGCTTTTTATTAAGCAAAGAATGTAATCAGTATTCATTGAGCCGAAGCGAAAGCTTCAAAAAAACTTTTAATTGAAGAGTTTGATCATGGCTCAGATTGAACGCTGGCGGCAGGCCTAACACATGCAAGTCGAGCGGCAGCACAGAGGAACTTGTTCCTTGGGTGGCGAGCGGCGGACGGGTGAGTAATGCCTGGGAAATTGCCCGGTAGAGGGGGATAACCATTGGAAACGATGGCTAATACCGCATAACCTCGCAAGAGCAAAGCAGGGGACCTTCGGGCCTTGCGCTACCGGATATGCCCAGGTGGGATTAGCTAGTTGGTGAGGTAAGGGCTCACCAAGGCGACGATCCCTAGCTGGTCTGAGAGGATGATCAGCCACACTGGAACTGAGACACGGTCCAGACTCCTACGGGAGGCAGCAGTGGGGAATATTGCACAATGGGCGCAAGCCTGATGCAGCCATGCCGCGTGTATGAAGAAGGCCTTCGGGTTGTAAAGTACTTTCAGTAGGGAGGAAGGTGGTTAAGTTAATACCTTAATCATTTGACGTTACCTACAGAAGAAGCACCGGCTAACTCCGTGCCAGCAGCCGCGGTAATACGGAGGGTGCAAGCGTTAATCGGAATTACTGGGCGTAAAGCGCATGCAGGTGGTTTGTTAAGTCAGATGTGAAAGCCCTGGGCTCAACCTAGGAATCGCATTTGAAACTGACAAGCTAGAGTACTGTAGAGGGGGGTAGAATTTCAGGTGTAGCGGTGAAATGCGTAGAGATCTGAAGGAATACCGGTGGCGAAGGCGGCCCCCTGGACAGATACTGACACTCAGATGCGAAAGCGTGGGGAGCAAACAGGATTAGATACCCTGGTAGTCCACGCCGTAAACGATGTCTACTTGGAGGTTGTGACCTAGAGTCGTGGCTTTCGGAGCTAACGCGTTAAGTAGACCGCCTGGGGAGTACGGTCGCAAGATTAAAACTCAAATGAATTGACGGGGGCCCGCACAAGCGGTGGAGCATGTGGTTTAATTCGATGCAACGCGAAGAACCTTACCTACTCTTGACATCCAGAGAATCTAGCGGAGACGCTGGAGTGCCTTCGGGAGCTCTGAGACAGGTGCTGCATGGCTGTCGTCAGCTCGTGTTGTGAAATGTTGGGTTAAGTCCCGCAACGAGCGCAACCCTTATCCTTGTTTGCCAGCACGTAATGGTGGGAACTCCAGGGAGACTGCCGGTGATAAACCGGAGGAAGGTGGGGACGACGTCAAGTCATCATGGCCCTTACGAGTAGGGCTACACACGTGCTACAATGGCGTATACAGAGGGCAGCGATACCGCGAGGTGGAGCGAATCTCACAAAGTACGTCGTAGTCCGGATTGGAGTCTGCAACTCGACTCCATGAAGTCGGAATCGCTAGTAATCGCAAATCAGAATGTTGCGGTGAATACGTTCCCGGGCCTTGTACACACCGCCCGTCACACCATGGGAGTGGGCTGCAAAAGAAGCAGGTAGTTTAACCTTCGGGAGGACGCTTGCCACTTTGTGGTTCATGACTGGGGTGAAGTCGTAACAAGGTAGCGCTAGGGGAACCTGGCGCTGGATCACCTCCTTACACGATGGTTATCGTGATGAGTGTCCACACAGATTGATTCGGTTTAGATTAGAGAAGAGTATCTTAGTGTCCCGTTCGTCTAGAGGCCTAGGACACCGCCCTTTCACGGCGGTAACAGGGGTTCGACTCCCCTACGGGATACCACTTCCCTTGAGAAGTTAATGGGTCGTTAGCTCAGTGGTAGAGCAGTTGGCTTTTAACCAATTGGTCATAGGTTCAAATCCTATACGACCCACCATTTCCTTCCTCCACAGGAAGTAAAACATGTGGGCGATTAGCTCAGTTGGGAGAGCACCTGCCTTACAAGCAGGGGGTCACTGGTTCGAACCCGGTATCGCCCACCACTAACGATGGGGTTATAGCTCAGCTGGGAGAGCGCCTGCCTTGCACGCAGGAGGTCTGCGGTTCGATCCCGCATAACTCCACCATCTTTAAGCGTTTTCGCTGAGAATGTTTAAAAATGGTTTTCATTAGAAAATCTTGCTCTTTAACAATTTGGAAAGCTGACAAAACAACAAATTATTGTTGTTTGTAAAGTTCTCAATGTTTATCGAAAGATAAACACCAACAACACATTCAAGTGTGCTTGGTATCGAATAAGACTTCGGTCTTGTTCAAAATTTGAGTCCGGCAAAATCTGTCTCGCACTCATGTAAATTAAACGCGAGACAACTTAGGTTGTTTAAACAACAACCCGAAACTCCTTCGGGTTGTATGGTTAAGTGACTAAGCGTACACGGTGGATGCCTGGGCAGTCAGAGGCGATGAAGGACGTACTAACTTGCGATAAGCGCAGATAAGGCAGTAAGAGCCGTTTGAGTCTGCGATTTCCGAATGGGGAAACCCAACTGCATAAGCAGTTACTGTTAACTGAATCCATAGGTTAACAGAGCAAACCGGGGGAACTGAAACATCTAAGTACCCCGAGGAGAAGAAATCAACCGAGATTCCGGTAGTAGCGGCGAGCGAACCTGGATTAGCCCTTAAGCGCTCGGTGAAGTAGGTGAACAAGCTGGAAAGCTTGGCGATACAGGGTGATAGCCCCGTAACCGACGCTTCATCGAGCGTGAAATCGAGTAGGGCGGGACACGTGATATCCTGTCTGAATATGGGGGGACCATCCTCCAAGGCTAAATACTCCTGACTGACCGATAGTGAACCAGTACCGTGAGGGAAAGGCGAAAAGAACCCCTGTGAGGGGAGTGAAATAGAACCTGAAACCGTGTACGTACAAGCAGTAGGAGCACCTTCGTGGTGTGACTGCGTACCTTTTGTATAATGGGTCAGCGACTTATATTCAGTGGCAAGGTTAACCGTATAGGGGAGCCGTAGCGAAAGCGAGTCTTAACTGGGCGCTCAGTCTCTGGATATAGACCCGAAACCGGGTGATCTAGCCATGGGCAGGTTGAAGGTTGAGTAACATCAACTGGAGGACCGAACCGACTAATGTTGAAAAATTAGCGGATGACTTGTGGCTAGGGGTGAAAGGCCAATCAAACTCGGAGATAGCTGGTTCTCCCCGAAAGCTATTTAGGTAGCGCCTCGGACGAATACTACTGGGGGTAGAGCACTGTTAAGGCTAGGGGGTCATCCCGACTTACCAACCCTTTGCAAACTCCGAATACCAGTAAGTACTATCCGGGAGACACACGGCGGGTGCTAACGTCCGTCGTGGAGAGGGAAACAACCCAGACCGCCAGCTAAGGTCCCAAAGTATTGCTAAGTGGGAAACGATGTGGGAAGGCTCAGACAGCTAGGATGTTGGCTTAGAAGCAGCCATCATTTAAAGAAAGCGTAATAGCTCACTAGTCGAGTCGGCCTGCGCGGAAGATGTAACGGGGCTAAGCAATACACCGAAGCTGCGGCAATATCTTTTAGATATTGGGTAGGGGAGCGTTCTGTAAGCCGTTGAAGGTGAATCGTAAGGTTTGCTGGAGGTATCAGAAGTGCGAATGCTGACATGAGTAACGACAAGGGGGGTGAAAAACCTCCCCGCCGGAAGACCAAGGGTTCCTGTCCAACGTTAATCGGGGCAGGGTGAGTCGACCCCTAAGGTGAGGCCGAAAGGCGTAATCGATGGGAAACGGGTTAATATTCCCGTACTTCTGACTATTGCGATGGGGGGACGGAGAAGGCTAGGTGGGCCAGGCGACGGTTGTCCTGGTTCAAGTGCGTAGGCTTGAGAGTTAGGTAAATCCGGCTCTCTTTAAGGCTGAGACACGACGTCGAGCTGCTACGGCAGTGAAGTCATTGATGCCATGCTTCCAGGAAAAGCCTCTAAGCTTCAGATAGTCAGGAATCGTACCCCAAACCGACACAGGTGGTCGGGTAGAGAATACCAAGGCGCTTGAGAGAACTCGGGTGAAGGAACTAGGCAAAATGGTACCGTAACTTCGGGAGAAGGTACGCTCTTGATGGTGAAGTCCCTCGCGGATGGAGCTGACGAGAGTCGCAGATACCAGGTGGCTGCAACTGTTTATTAAAAACACAGCACTGTGCAAAATCGCAAGATGACGTATACGGTGTGACGCCTGCCCGGTGCCGGAAGGTTAATTGATGGGGTTAGCGTAAGCGAAGCTCTTGATCGAAGCCCCGGTAAACGGCGGCCGTAACTATAACGGTCCTAAGGTAGCGAAATTCCTTGTCGGGTAAGTTCCGACCTGCACGAATGGCGTAATGATGGCCACGCTGTCTCCACCCGAGACTCAGTGAAATTGAAATCGCTGTGAAGATGCAGTGTACCCGCGGCTAGACGGAAAGACCCCGTGAACCTTTACTACAGCTTGGCACTGAACATTGAACCTACATGTGTAGGATAGGTGGGAGGCTATGAAGACGTGACGCCAGTTGCGTTGGAGCCGTCCTTGAAATACCACCCTTGTATGTTTGATGTTCTAACTTAGACCCATTATCTGGGTTGAGGACAGTGCCTGGTGGGTAGTTTGACTGGGGCGGTCTCCTCCCAAAGAGTAACGGAGGAGCACGAAGGTGGGCTAATCACGGTTGGACATCGTGAGGTTAGTGCAATGGCATAAGCCCGCTTAACTGCGAGAATGACGGTTCGAGCAGGTGCGAAAGCAGGTCATAGTGATCCGGTGGTTCTGTATGGAAGGGCCATCGCTCAACGGATAAAAGGTACTCCGGGGATAACAGGCTGATACCGCCCAAGAGTTCATATCGACGGCGGTGTTTGGCACCTCGATGTCGGCTCATCACATCCTGGGGCTGAAGTCGGTCCCAAGGGTATGGCTGTTCGCCATTTAAAGTGGTACGCGAGCTGGGTTTAGAACGTCGTGAGACAGTTCGGTCCCTATCTGCCGTGGGCGTTGGAAGATTGAAGGGGGCTGCTCCTAGTACGAGAGGACCGGAGTGGACGAACCTCTGGTGTTCGGGTTGTGTCGCCAGACGCATTGCCCGGTAGCTAAGTTCGGAATTGATAAGCGCTGAAAGCATCTAAGCGCGAAGCGAGCCCTGAGATGAGTCTTCCCTGACGGTTTAACCGTCCTAAAGGGTTGTTCGAGACTAGAACGTTGATAGGCAGGGTGTGTAAGCGTTGTGAGGCGTTGAGCTAACCTGTACTAATTGCCCGTGAGGCTTAACCATACAACACCCAAGGGGTTTTGTAGTGGACTCAAAGTTAAGCGCATAAGAATGTGTTGAGAACGAAGACAGCTTTCCAGAATTGTTGGTTATCACTTTTTAAGAAAAAGTGAAATCAAAAACAGAATTTTGCTTGGCGGCCATAGCGTTTTGGACCCACCTGATCCCATCCCGAACTCAGAAGTGAAACGAAACAGCGTCGATGGTAGTGTGGGGTCTCCCCATGTGAGAGTAGAACATCGCCAGGCTTTAACTTGTTGTTTTTAGATTTTAAGAAAAATCTAAAGGCAAAAAAAAGTAGACGAAACGTCTAACCAGACAGCGGAGCGGTAGTTCAGTCGGTTAGAATACCGGCCTGTCACGCCGGGGGTCGCGGGTTCGAGTCCCGTCCGCTCCGCCACTTATTTGAGAAACCCAGTCTTAGGACTGGGTTTTTTGCTTTCTGGAAATCATTGAAAGCCAGATTTTAATCACCGCTTATCGCCTGTCATCGAGTTCACTTCTTACGCTTTCAATCATCCATAAAGTCTGACTCTTATCGTTCCTCTCTCTATTCATTCTGTTACGGCTGAGTTTTGCCGACTCTCTATTTAACAGCTCTAGTTTGTCGTCTTGTCGTATCGCTAGATCGAGCAATAAAAAAACCGATGCTGTGCATCGGCTTAGAGTTTGGAGAGTTTTGTCATTAGCCGCGCAGAGCAGCTTTGGCGAGGAGGACTTTTTTGTCTGAATCAGAGAGGAAGGAGAGTTCTAGACCATTTTGCTGAGCTTGGCGGATCTGCACTTGGCTTAAGCCTGCTTGAGGAGCTGTGACTTCATATTCGTAAGGTAGTTCAATACCTTCTACAGCAGGGTCGTCGGTGTTAATGCAGGCTAAAATACCATGCTCTAAGAAACGCTTAAGAGGATGTGTGGCTAGGCTATCCACCGTGCTCGTCTGCAGGTTGGAAGTCAGGCATGATTCGATACCGATCCGGTGTTGGGCGAGGTAGTCCATCAGTTTCGGGTCATGGATGGCTTTGACTCCATGGCCAATCCGGGTTGCGCCTAGATCTCTGATCGCTTGCCACATGCTTTCTGGCCCCGCAGCTTCACCTGCATGAACAGTCACATGTATCCCAGCGTCTCTGACTTGTTTAAAATGTTGGATAAAGCGGTCGCCGGGTTGCCCCAATTCATCTCCTGCGAGATCGACAGCTACAATGTGATTTTTCTGGCTTAGAATGGCGTCGAGTTCTTGTTGGCAAGCATCGGTGCCAAAGGTGCGGCTCATAATGCCAATAAGGTTGGCTTGAATGCCAAAATCACGCACACCAGCGCGTACTCCATCGACAACGGCTTCTACTACCCCGGCAACCGGTAAGCCGTGTTTCATGGCCATGTAATAAGGAGAGAAACGTAGTTCTGCATAGTCAATACGGGCGTTAAGTGCATCTTCGACGTTTTCGTAGGCAACACGACGGCAAGCATCAAGATCGCCTAGTACCGCTACACCCCAATCCAGTTTCGATAAGAAGGCAACCAGTGAGGGCTCTGCTTCGACAATTTGTACATAAGGGGTGAGAGTTTCTACCGTGTTTGCAGGTAGCTTAACACCGAATTTTTGCCCTAATTCCAAAATGGTTTGGGTGCGGATATTACCGTCAAGGTGACGATGCAAATCAGTTAAAGGGAGCGATGAAGTTATCATTATTGTTGTCCTTATCAGTATTTGCCGTTAAGTATAAAAACCAATCCACGGGCTGTCAGCTAAGCAAAAGAAAGAAAAGGACTTATTTTGTTTAACTTTGCTTCATGTTAACCAGATCTGTTGGCCAATCCTGATAAGCTATAGGTTTACTGAATAAGAAGCCTTGCCCACGTGGACAGTCTAGTTGATTCAGTAAATCAACCTGTTCTTGAGTCTCTATTCCTTCTGCGACTAGCTCTACTTTGAAACCGCGAGTCATGTTAACGATCGCGGCAACAACGCTGTTTTCGATATTGTAAGCATTGAGTTGAGAGACAAATTCCCTATCAATTTTTAGGCAATCGAAAGGGAGTTTGTGTAAGTAGGCGAGAGAGCTATAGCCCGTACCAAAATCATCGATTGCAATGTGTATTCCTGCTTTTTTCAACTCAAGCATATTGTGCAATATAACGGGGTCGTTATCGACAATACGCGATTCGGTGATTTCGAGAGTAAGGTTGGCGGGCTGTAAACCTGACTCGCCTAGCACACTATGTAACTGAGCGATAAAATCCGGGTGAGAGAGCTGATTAACCGATAGATTGACATGCATATGGAAAGCTGATGGCCACTTATTTTCTGCAATGCCACGAACGGTATCAGCACAGGCTTGACGTAAGATCTGCTCACCAATGGCATTAATCAATCCGCTCTCTTCTGCAATCGGAATAAATTCCATAGGTGGGATTAAACCGAATTCTGGCGAGATCCAACGAGCAAGCGCTTCAGCGCCTAATACTTCACCACTATTTAAATCGACGATTGGCTGATAGAAGGGAACGAACTCTCGATTATCGAGTGCCAGTTTTATCTGCGTGACCATGAGCATTCTTTTACGTGAGGCATTCGCCATCTCTGGTGAGTAAAAACTGATATGGGTATGTTCTGCTTTTGCGTTACTGAGAGCGATGCTGCCATTACGTAGCCAAACGGTCATATTCGGCTCTTCAAGGTACACAATTCCGATCGACACATTCACGGCAATGTTGTCGCTTGGCATGCTAAATGGAGACGAAAACAGCTTAAGAATATCGGTAGCCAAACTTTTTAAATCATCTTGCTGGTTCACATCAGGTAGATAAATAGCAAATTCATCGCCACCAATCCGAGCAATAAGAGCGGGCTCGGGAAACGTCACTTTCAGTCTTTGAGCAATGGCAATCAGCAGTTGATCGGCCTGATGGTGACCTAAGCTGTCGTTAATATCGCGGAATTTATCAATCCCGATCAGAATCAGGCCACCATTCAATTGCGGGATTTGATTGCAATGTTCAACTAACCCCTCTCGACTTAGGAGTTGGGTAAGAGAATCGTACACCAACTGGGAGCGTAATGCTTTGAATGAGGCTTTGAGGCTATTGGTCATTTCAATAAAGGCTTGGACAAGCAAACTGGTCTCATAGATCTTACCTGGCTTGGGCATGTTGGCCGTCCAGTCACCATTGGCGAGTTGTCGGGCCGCTGAGGCAGTAGAAATGATCGGGTTGGCGACGCGGTTTAATGCCACCAAACCGAGTACTAAACCCGCTAAACTCACTAACAAACCAATCGCCCAGCTGGTTTTTTGGTTTTCAGGTAAGCTGCCTAAGAGATCCCCTTCCGCTATTGAAACATTGATATGCCATGTGAGGCCATATTGATCGGTAAAAGCAGATGCTTGATTGAAATAGCGCTGTTGATTGACGTAGGTGGTAAAAATACCCGCATTTAGACCTTGCAAACCCAGTTGTTCGGCGCTGCTGCGAATGATCGGATTACGATTCTCGCTTGCGAGCAGCCTTTCGCCTTTCGGGCTTAACGATGTTCCCCAAGAAACCACGCTGCCATCACTGGAGTGGGCAATCAAGCGGTGCTGATTGTCCATCACATAAACGTCAGCATTCATACGCTGTTTGAGCTCAGAGAGAAAAAAGTTAAAAGTATTGAGTTTGACATCAGCAACCATGACGCCAATAAACGTTTTATCTTGAAAAACTGGGCTGAGTGCGGAGAGGGTGATTTCCTGCTTCTCATCCATGTTGGTATAAACGGAAGACCATTGTGACGATGGCTTCTGCGCGACGGGAGCGAACCAAGGCCTAATGCGTGGGTCATAGCCATCGATAACTGTACGTAGCTGATCATTCATTGCAGATGTTTGATAAATAACCAGTTTGTCGTTAGTGCGCGCATCCTTGAGCATTAAGCTGTATTGCTCAGGTGCATCTCTACGTAGCCCCACATATTCCCCATTCATTCCACCAAAACCGATTACATCGATTTGTTGGATATTTTTACCTATGGGATTGGCAGCCGCACGAATGAAGTCTTCAATTCGACTAACGTCATTGGGTTGATAGAGATGATGAAAGCCTACATTGTAGGCAATCATCTGATTGGCAAAAAAAGGTCGATGTAGAAAGTCTGACAAGCGCTGCGAGATACTATCGGTCAGATAAGATAACTGCTTAGAGCTAAGTTCTTTTATCGTCTGCTCATAACGATAAGTTTGAACAGCTGCCATAGCCAGAATCATGAACAGAAAGATCGAGACAAAAGGCAGTATAATGGCGGTTTTTAAGCGAATTTGGCGTTTTAAAGGCATACCCTTCTCTAATCTCACTTCCTGTGCAGTCAAGTTGGGTAGGTCGTTAAGCTGACACTTAATATAACTCTTTGAGTTTGCGTGTTAGCGTATTCCGTCCCCAGCCCAATACTTTGGCGGCTTCTTGCTTATGCCCATTGGTGTGGTGAAGTGCCGCTTCTAAAAGTATACGTTCAAATTCTGGGAGTGCGTAGGCGAGCAACTCGGTTTCACCGGAGGCCAGCGCAGACTTTGCCCATATTTCTAACTGTTTCTGCCAACTTATATCATTATCAAAATGACTGGCTTTTTTTTCTGATAATAATTCGGAAGGAAGATCACTTGGCAGCACTTCGCTACCACTTGCCATCACCGTGAGCCAGCGACACATGTTTTCGAGTTGACGAACGTTGCCCGGCCAATCGAGCTTGGTCAGAATATCAACGGTGCGTGGATTGAGCGTTTTCATCTCCACCCCGAGCTCTTTGGCTGCCAGCGCTAAAAAGTGCTTAGTCAGCTTTTCGATATCTTGTCGACGTTCACGCAGTGACGGGATATGGATACGAATGACGTTCAGACGATGGAATAAGTCTTCACGAAATTTGCCTTGATGAACCAGTTTTTCAAGATTTTGGTGAGTGGCCGCGACGATTCGTACATCGACTTTTATCGCGACATGACCGCCAACGCGATAAAACTGACCATCCGCCAATACGCGTAGTAACCGAGTTTGAATATCGAGCGGCATATCGCCAATTTCATCAAGAAATAAAGTGCCGCCATTGGCTTGTTCGAAGCGACCTTGGCGCACCGTATTGGCACCAGTAAACGCGCCTTTTTCATGGCCAAACAGTTCAGATTCGATGAGATCTTTAGGAATCGCCGCCATGTTGAGGGCAATAAACGGCTTTTGGGCACGAGGGCTGTGTCGATGCAGAGCATGAGCGACCAATTCTTTACCGGTTCCAGATTCACCGTTGATCAATACCGAAATCGAAGAGCGTGATAAGCGACCAATTGCGCGAAACACTTCTTGCATAGCTGGCGCTTCACCAATGATTTCAGGAGCCGAATAGTTTTCACTGGGGCGATGAGATGTCTTGCGCTGTTCTTGGCCGTGAGCGATGGCACGCTCGACTAAGGTGAGGGTTTCATCAACATCAAAAGGCTTGGGAAGATATTCGAATGCGCCTTGTTGGTAGGCATTGACGGCGGCATCCAGATCCGAATGCGCGGTCATAATGATCACCGGAAGTTCAGGGGTGCGTTGGTGCACTTGATTGAGCAGAGCAATACCATCCATCCCTGGCATGCGAATGTCTGAGACGAGAACGTCGGGAGTTTCACGCTCCAGTGCCAGCAGTACACTTTCCGCATCTGCGAATGTTTCGCATTTTATATGGGCTGAAGAGAGCGTTTTCTCCATCACCCAGCGAATGGAACTATCATCATCGACAACCCAGACGTATCCTCTACTCATAGACAATCCTTAACAGCAATTCAAAATTGGCAAATAAATGGTAAACACGGTGCGTCCTGGCCAGCTTTGCACCTCTATTTTTCCCTGATGTTGATCGATCAGGTTTTGTGAAATGGATAACCCCAAGCCTGTGCCTCCTTCGCGGCCACTCACCATGGGATAAAACAACGTATCTTGCAGTTCGGGAGGGATACCGGGGCCGTTATCGATAATCTCGATGCTGGCGACGAGCTTATGGCGTTGACCATGGATATTGGCTTGATGCACTGTTCTGGTGCGCAAGGTGATCACGCCGTGCGTTTGGTTAGCCAAAATTTGCGCCGCATTACTGACAATGTTCAATAAGGCTTGTTCGATTTGATCTGTGTCCATCAAGATGTTGGGCAGACTCGGATCATAATCGCGCTCAAAGACCAAATTAGCTCCCGCTTCTAACTCGACCAACTGACGCACCTTCTCCAAAATCAGGTGAAGGTTTTCCCATTTTTTCTCCCCCGGTCGTTGCGGGCCGAGTAAGCGATCAACCAAACCCCGCAAGCGATCTGCCTGTTCGATGATGATTTGGGTATATTCAATAAGGGCGGGATCGGGAAGCATACGCTCTAAAAGCTGAGCCGCACCTCTTAAACCGCCCAAGGGATTTTTGATTTCATGAGCCAATCCTCTGACCAATAACTTAGCCGCTTGTTGCTGAGCGTGTTGGTTGAGTTCTTGGGTGAGTCTGCGTTGTTGGCCGATCGTGCGCATTTCGGCCAGTAAGAGCAGCTCTTTGTGCCACGAAATTGGGCTGACGGTGACTTCGAGCATTAAGGGTTTGCTATCAATCACCAAAGTGACATCGCTGTCAGTAATGCTCTGTCCGCTCTGTAGTGGTTGCGTGAGCAGTTGTAAATCGAGAGACGAATGTTGCACCAATTGATTTAAACTTTGATTCATCAAGCGTTTGGCGCTTTGTGAAAATAACTGTTCAGCGGCAGGGTTGGCGTAGCGAATCATCAATGACTCATCCAAAATGAGCACTGATGTGACCTGATTATTAATGATGGTTTGGCTTAATTCTGCACTCACACTCATTCTCGCTCGATGATCTTAGGCTTGTTGAGTGATGCACAAAATTGGTGCATCACTCAACAAGTATGGCGCAAGGGGGGGCAAACAAAAAGAACATTCCCCTAGGCGATCGAGCTAACGGTCACATCCTGCGGTTATTTCACCGTGGCTCGATGCAAATGCACCGTGATAATCGATGAAGATGCAATTATCTTGCCGCTTTCAATCGCTTGGATGGTAAAGGTATGAGTACCGCGATCGACATTCTTTAATTCCCATACCGCTTGGTTGGTGGGGGCACCATAAGGTCGACCATCCATCATCAATTGCAATTGCTCACCAATAGAGAGTTTTCGGTTGAGTTCAGAGCGAATGATGATAGTGCCGCTGTTACTGCGTACTGTATCGTCATGTTTGGGTGAGACTAAACTAATTTTTAGCGGCTCAAGAGTTTCAGGTACGGGAGACGCTGTCGAATCGGTTGGTTCCGTTTTAGAGGCAGCTACATTACTAAGTCCTGTTTTAGCCTCCGTTTCTGTTGTGACAGGCTGAGTTGAGTCGAAGCTAGGGGCTGGAGCTTGCGCTTCGTAATCCGGTAGATGGATGGATTTTGCTTTGTCACTTTGCGGACTGTCACTAAAGTGCAGAACCCCTTTTTCATCGACCCAAGTGTAGACATTTTGCGCAGTGATCTGTGGCACCCAAAGCAAACTAATGAGTAGCCATAGAAGACGAGACGATGGCATATATCACCTCAATGACATTAATGATTCACGTTATGGATCATGAGCTTATGCTCATGGTTGGAATTGTAAGCCACATGTTAAAACGAATATTCAAAGGACTGAATATGCAAAAGGCTCGCCTGCGAGGCGAGCCTTAATATTGATGTAATCTAAGTTACTTTTTACACAGACTGAGAATTAAACTGAGTAGTACAGCTCAAACTCAAGTGGGTGTACAGCAACGTTCACACGCTCTACATCTTTGGTTTTCAGCTCGATGTAAGAATCGATGAAATCGTCAGAGAATACGCCACCGGCAGTGAGGAACTCACGGTCTGCATCAAGGTACTGCAGAGCTTGTTGTAGTGATTCTGCTACTTTTGGAATCTCTGCCGCTTCTTCTGCTGGTAGGTCATACAGATCTTTGTCCATCGCTTCTCCTGGATGGATCTTGTTCTTGATACCGTCAAGACCAGCCATCAGCAGTGCAGCAAATGCCAAGTATGGGTTAGCCGCTGGATCTGGGAAGCGAACTTCGATACGGCGTGCTTTCGGGCTAGGTACCACTGGGATACGGATAGATGCCGAACGGTTACGCGCAGAGTAAGCCAGCATTACTGGTGCTTCATAGTGAGGAACCAGGCGCTTGTATGAGTTGGTGGATGGGTTTGTGATAGCATTCAGCGCGCGAGCGTGCTTGATAACACCACCGATGTAGTAAAGCGCCATTTCAGAGAGGCCGCCGTACTTGTCACCCGCAAATAGGTTAACGCCATCTTTCGCCAGAGATTGGTGAACGTGCATACCTGAGCCGTTGTCGCCAACCAGTGGTTTAGGCATGAAAGTCGCAGTTTTACCAAATGCGTGAGCCACGTTGTGAACCACGTACTTGTAGATTTGGATTTCGTCTGCTTTCGTGGTGAGCGTGTTAAAGCGAGTCGCGATTTCGTTCTGACCCGCAGTTGCTACTTCATGGTGGTGCGCTTCCACAACCAGACCCATTTCTTCCATGATTAGACACATGGCTGAACGGATGTCTTGTGATGAGTCAACGGGAGCAACTGGGAAGTAACCGCCTTTTACGCCTGGACGGTGACCTTTGTTACCATCTTCGTATTCAGTACCTGTGTTCCATGCCGCTTCAACGTCGTCAATCTTGAAGAATGAACCAGACATGTTGGTGGCAAACTTCACATCGTCAAACAGGAAGAACTCTGGCTCTGGACCAACAAGAACCGTGTCTGCGATACCTGTAGAGCGCATGTATTCTTCTGCGCGTTTTGCGATAGAACGTGGGTCACGGTCGTAACCTTGCATAGTCGCAGGCTCTAAGATGTCACAACGAATGTTCAGCGTAGCATCTTCAGTGAATGGGTCGAGCACAGCGGAAGATGGATCTGGCATCATCACCATGTCGGATTCGTTGATACCTTTCCAGCCAGCCACAGAAGAACCATCGAACATTTTACCGTCTTCGAAGAAGTCAGCATCAATTTGGTGAGCAGGGATAGAGATATGTTGTTCTTTACCCTTGGTGTCTGTGAAGCGTAGGTCAACAAACTTAACTTCGTTTTCTTGGATCAGCGATAAAACATTTTCTACTGACATCTTGGATAACCTCCGGTGTTAATAAGCGGTATGGGCTCGAGTCTTAAATAAAGTCGGCAAAGATTACTGCGTTGTACTATGGGTAACCGATGCTGAAATTAATAAAGCGAAAAGCGTGCCATGTTTATAAATCCAATATAATTCATGGTTTTGGTGCTGGAAGGTTTGCTTTTTGATGAGCTTGTGCACCAAAAAGATCCTCAGTTGCACTATTGTGGTGCGTATGCGATTGCTCTGCACCATGTTTTACCAAAACGTTTGCTATTTCGCGCTCAATCACTGGGGATGTCAATGGCTGTTAAGCCGGAAAAGTTAGAGATAAGTAAAGATGGCGAGCGAAATGAAGAAAAAGTCGACGATTTCAGCGCGACAGATCACATATTTCTAGGTTTTCCGCTAAAATCTGGTACATTATTGGCCGTTTTTGAACCATGTTCGGCGACTGCTTTAAGCAGTCAGCCTCAATGAAAAGTGAAGCAAACCCCGATGACCACTCCGCAAATTGAAAAATTAAGAAACATCGCGATTATCGCGCACGTTGACCACGGTAAAACCACCCTGGTTGACAAACTGCTCCAGCAATCCGGCACGTTAGAGTCTCGCGGTGATGTTGAAGAGCGAGTCATGGACTCGAACGACATTGAAAAAGAGCGTGGTATCACCATTTTGGCGAAAAACACCGCCATCAACTGGAATGATTACCGTATCAACATCGTAGACACCCCAGGACACGCGGACTTCGGTGGCGAAGTTGAGCGTATTATGTCGATGGTAGACTCAGTTCTGCTGATCGTTGACGCAGTAGATGGCCCGATGCCACAAACTCGCTTCGTAACCCAAAAAGCGTTTGCGCACGGTTTGAAGCCAATCGTTGTTATTAACAAAATTGACCGTCCGGGCGCACGTCCTGATTGGGTTATGGATCAGGTATTTGACCTGTTCGACAACCTAGGTGCGACGGACGAACAGCTTGACTTCCAAGTGGTATATGCTTCAGCGCTGAACGGTTGGGCAACTCTGGTTGAAGGCGAAACGGGCGAGAACATGGAACCGCTGTTCCAAGCGATCGTGGATAACGTTGCTGCGCCACAAGTTGACCTTGATGGCCCACTGCAAATGCAAATTTCTCAGCTCGATTACAGCTCTTACGTAGGTGTTATCGGTGTTGGTCGTATCAAGCGCGGTAAAGTAAAACCAAACCAACAAGTGACCGTTATCGGTGCGGATGGTAAGAAACGTAACGGCAAAATCGGTACGGTTCTGGGCTACCTTGGTCTGCAACGTTCTGAAACTGACCAAGCCACCGCTGGTGACATCGTTGCGGTAACCGGTCTGGGTGAGCTGAAAATCTCTGACACTATCTGTGATGTGAATGCTCTAGAAGCGCTACCACCACTGAGCGTAGATGAGCCAACCGTAACCATGACCTTCCAAGTAAACACCTCTCCATTCGCGGGTAAAGAAGGTAAGTTCGTGACTTCACGTAACATCCTTGAGCGTCTGGAAAAAGAGCTGGTACATAACGTAGCACTGCGTGTTGAACAAACGGAAGATCCAGACAAATTCCGCGTTTCAGGTCGTGGTGAACTTCACCTATCGATCCTGATCGAAAACATGCGTCGTGAAGGCTTTGAGCTGGCAGTATCTCGTCCAGAAGTTATTCTGAAGCACGAAGACGGCCAACTGATGGAACCGTTTGAAACGGTCACCATCGACGTGCAAGAAGAGCACCAAGGCGGCATCATGGAGAAAATCGGCATGCGTAAAGGCGAGCTGAAAGACATGTCTCCAGATGGCAAAGGCCGTATCCGTATGGATTTTGTGATGCCTTCTCGTGGCCTGATCGGTTTCCAAACTGAATTCATGACTCTGACGTCAGGTTCAGGTCTGCTGTACCATTCATTTGACCACTACGGTCCACACAAAGGCGGCGTAATCGGTCAGCGTGTGAACGGTGTTCTGGTTTCTAACGGTACGGGTAAAGCGCTAACGAACGCGCTGTTCAACCTGCAAGAGCGTGGCCGTATGTTTATTGGTCACGGTGTGGAAGTTTACGAAGGTATGGTGATCGGTATTCACAGCCGTGATAACGACCTGACAGTAAACCCACTGAAAGGTAAGCAGCTGACCAACGTTCGTGCTTCGGGTACTGATGATGCGCAGGTTCTAACGCCGCCAATCATTATGTCTCTTGAGCAAGCTCTGGAATTTATCGATGACGACGAGCTGGTAGAAGTAACGCCAGTGAGCATCCGTATCCGTAAACGCTTCCTGACCGAAAACGATCGTAAGCGTGCTTCTCGTGATGCGAAATAATCACTGACTCTAGCTTCTTCTGCTAGATAAGTTATGTAAGCCCTTAGCTGTCACCAGTTAGGGGCTTTATTTTTACTGCGAGAGAATTGACTCCGGAGGGAAGGAATCGTATGTCGATCGTGATTATTTCTGGCGGTCCGGGTGCTGGAAAAACCACTTTGTTGAATGCGCTGACAGAGCGTGGTTATGCCACCTATCCAGAAATACCTCGCCAATTAATTGAGCAAGAAAGCTTAAAACAGGATGGCATTTTGCCTTGGCATGATTTGCCCGCCTTTGCCGAACTCTGCTATGACGCCATGTTGGTGCAAAAACAGTCTGCGCAGAGTGCGTCGATAGCGTTTTTGGATCGCGCGATCCCCGATATTTGTGCGTACTTATTGGGCGCAGAGTTGGCGGTGCCTGCCAAATATTGGTCAGCGAGCTCGGGCTATCATCCACAAGTGTTGATGTGTCAACCCAGCGCAATCACTTATCAACAAGATGAAGTACGACCATACTCGCTCGAAGAAGCCGTGCACATTCATCACGAGTTAGTGAAGACTTACTCAGGGCTAGGTTATGAATGTATTGAGGTGCCAATGGCGAGTGTTGAGCATCGCGTGGCATTTGTGTTAACCACCTTATCCGTGGCAGGATAATCTCAATCAACTGACAAGGATGAGCTATGAAATTGACTCACTCTTTTATGAAGCAGCAGGCTCGGAGAGGGCTGCACTTTTCCCGCTATCTACTGTCTCGGATGAACCATGACCGAGTCAATGTGAATGCGGGCTATCTGGCTTACATCACGTTATTATCAATGGTGCCAATGCTTACCGTGCTGCTGTCGATCCTCTCTTCCTTTGCTCTTTTTGCGAACGCTGGAGAAGTAATCCAAGATTTTGTGATCACCCATTTTGTGCCCGCGGCAGGGGAGGTAGTCAAAACCGCGTTAACCGAATTTGTGGCTAATACCGGCAAGATGACCGCTGTGGGCGGCGCGTTTTTGTTTGTTGCTGCCGTCATGCTGATTTCCAATATCGACAAAAATTTGAACTACATTTGGCGAGTGCAGCAAAAACGTCGCGCGGTGTTTTCGTTTTCCATGTACTGGATGATTTTGACGCTCGGTCCGATTTTAGTTGGTGCAAGTATTGCTGCGACGTCGTACATCACTTCGCTCATGATCCTAGATCATGAAGCACTTTCTGGGGCTTATCACCTACTGTTGCGTTGGCTGCCCTTTGTGCTCTCATTTTGTGCATTTGTTGGTTTGTATGTGCTAGTTCCTAACAAAAAGGTTTATGTACGACATGCGATGATGGGAGCTTTGATTGCCGCCGTCTTGTTTGAGCTGAGCAAAAAAGGCTTTGCCGCCTACATTACTCAGTTTCCTTCTTATCAGTTGATATACGGAGCGCTTGCCGCAATTCCCATTCTCTTTGTTTGGGTGTATTTATGTTGGTTCATTGTGTTGGTGGGCGCAGAGGTGACAGCTGCTCTGGGCGAGCGTGAGCACTGGAGTGACTCACAAGGCATGCTACACTTTGCGGCATCACAAAAAAATGAAGTAGAGGAAAAACAGAGTGATAGCACTGATCCAACGAGTAAGTGAAGCCGCAGTACGGGTTGATGGTGAAGTGGTCGGCGCAATTGATAAGGGACTTTTAGTGCTACTCGGTGTCGAACGTGAAGATGATGAAGCCAAAGCCAAACGCTTAGTTGAACGCGTGACCAGTTATCGAGTGTTTGAAGATAGCGAAGGCAAAATGAATTTGAGTGTGAAAGATGTCGGTGGCCGTGTGTTAGTGGTGTCGCAATTTACGCTGCCAGCTGACACCAAAAAAGGGACTCGTGCTGGATTTTCGCGCGGCGCTGCCCCACAAGAGGCTGAGCGGATATATGATTATTTCTCTGACCTGTGTGCCCAGATTTTGCCAACCGAGCGCGGCCGTTTTGCGGCGGATATGAAAGTGTCACTGATCAATGATGGGCCAGTGACGTTTTGGCTACAGGCTTAATTTGCCTCGTGTTACCAAATGAATAACCAAGCGTGTCTTGCGTAAGGCAAGGCACCTGTTCAGGGATTGAGTATGTTCAAACTTATTACGCCGACCACGGATAATCAGCTCAATAAGTACTTCCATTTTCGTTGGCAAATGTTGCGCGAGCCGTGGCGGATGCCGATCGGTTCTGAGCGTGATGAATACGATTCGATGAGTCACCACCGGATGATTGTCGACAGCCGTGGCTATCCGATGGCGATTGGTCGTCTCTACATTACCCCCGATTGTGAAGGGCAGATCCGCTATATGGCGGTGAAAGCCAATCGCCGCTCTAAAGGTATGGGGTCTTTGATTTTGGTCGCTTTGGAGTCCTTAGCGCGCCAAGAAGGCGCCAAGCGTTTAGTGTGTAATGCCCGTGAAGATGCGATTCCGTTTTATGCTAAAAATGGTTTTGAGCGTCGGGGGGAATTAACCGATGAACGTGGCCCGGTGCGCCATCAACAAATGGTGAAAACCCTCGACCCGATGGCCAATGTGCTGCGTAAGCCGGAGTGGTGTACGGAACTGCAAGATCGCTGGGGCAAGCATATTCCGATCAGCGATAAGATGGGGATCAAGATCCAGCAATACACGGGCTACCAATTCCAGTGCTGCGCGCAGCTTAATCCGAATCTCAACCCACATAACACCTTATTTGCTGGCTCAGCCTTTACCCTCGCAACCTTGACTGGTTGGGGAATGGCGTGGCTATTAATGCGCGAGCGCGATCTGCAGGGGGATATTGTGTTGGTGGATAGTCATATTCGCTATCGCCACCCTGTAGTGCAAAATCCGGTGGCATCGACTTCACTTGATGGGATAAGTGGCGATTTAGATCGCTTAGAGTCGGGACGCAAAGCACGTATTGTCGTGCGGGTTATCATCTCCAGCGGAGAGGTTGAAGCGATTGAGTTTATCGGGACCTACATGCTGATCCCGAACTACAAAGCCTTGGTGGCGCAAAAATCGTCATAGCTTGACTGCGTTCATCGCTTCCAGTGCAAGTTCGCAGCGCATTATGGCGCGCTGCGACAGTCTTGACTGACTAATTCCGCTTGTTGGAAATCCCAGCTTAACCCCAAACACTGATCGGCCCACGCTTGTTGGATCGTCAATTGCCATTGGCCTTGCTCTGGCTCTAATAGGTCGGTACTTCCCCCTAACTGAGCGTTTAAATTTGGCCCTCTAAGCGGCGTTGGTGTGATGGTTATGCGTCCTCTGTCGGCGCTTACCGAGAGATCGTCTAGCTCGAAAGGCTGGATGATCAGCGTGTTATCACTGCGCAGTGAGAGTAAGCCTTGACGCAGATTCAGTTGTAGTTGGCCATCAAGCGAATGCGCCAGCATGGTGCGATCTCCCGCTATGCCTTGCGCGGTCAAGCTAATGTCGGCCAGCGCTTCCAAACCAAACGGCAGCTTGAACCAAGATTGTAGCGGACCTATCGGCAGAGAATCGGCATCAAGAGAGAGCTGCCACGGGGCGCTGAGCGAGGTTAAGTCCCATTTTGCATGTGCTTCTACATAGCCTCGCTCAAGCGGCAGAAAGGCGCGGGTAAGCTGCCATACGCCTTGCTCACTGCGCATATTGAGCACACCTTGTGTACTCAGAACGCCTGCATAGCTGGCGCTGTTGGCGGTCACTGAGAGTTGGCCTTGCCAAAAGCCCCATTGACTCTCTTTCACCCATTGCAGATTTTTTCCATCGGCATTCAGCCCCGAGGCTTGCCAAAATGGCCGATTAACGGTTTGAATCATCTGTAGGTTATTGATATCCAAATGCTCAATTTGCAAGTTTTGCCAAGCGGGGAGCGGTTGGGAGAAAGGTAAGAGATCTTGCGGCTGTTCTGCAATCCATTTCACCCCAGTGATGGTTAATTGGGCAAGGTTGAGGCTCATTTTCGTGATATGGCCTTTGACCTGTACATCGCCTTGCCAAACTTGGCTATGCCCATCAAGCTCTATTCCTTGCGGGGTAAGGGTCAGTTCAGCACTCGGTTCGACCCATTGCGTAGCAAGCCACTGCGCTGAATCCGCATTCAAGGAGAGGTAAGCTTGCTGCTGTTGCCAGAGACTGTGCCGCAAATCATAGTCTTCTACAGAGAGATTGAGGTTCTCCCACGCCACACCGTTGAGAGTGAGTTGGCTATTGAGCAGATCTAAACTGTTGATGTGATAAATACTGGGCGCAATTTTTTGCCACAACGAGTGGTGACGCCACTCATCGAGATTGAGGTTAAGACGACTGAGAGTCACATTGATCAGCGACCAGCCTTGTGGATACTGTTCCGCTTGTCCTGAAATGGGGCTATTGTGCCAGTTGAATGAAAACCCGTACACGGTACTGTCTTGGGCTTGGTAATTGGCATCAACCAGCACTTGGTTAAATGCTTCACCATCGATAGTGATTTGGTCGGCAGCGAGCTGAATTTTTCCGTACGGTAACTGCTGTTGGGGTGAGTCCCAAACTGGCTGCTTGATCTGTAAGCTGACGCCACGCGCGATAATCCCTTGGTCAGCCCAGTCAATATTGTGCAGCGCCAGTTGGTTGAGATGGACAGATTCCGGCAAGGTAAAATTGGGTAAACCGTGGGCGAGGTTAGCTCCATCAATCAAAACACTGTCGATTTCGAGCTTTTTTTCAAGTAATCCATAAGGGTTCACCCACAAATCCATTTGCTGTAATTCAATGGCGGGTTCGCTGGCGATTTGCACCCCACTCAAGCGCAGTTTAAACGGATAAAGATATTCGATTTTGGCAAAACGCAGCGTTTCCGGCCACAATTGCTGCACAATCCATTGTGCGGAAGGCGTGAAGTAGCGAGTATGCATAATGCCAAATCCCGCTAAGACTAAAATCAGTAGTAGTGCGATGCCTGCGACACCAATCGCCAGTATTTTTCTCATAGTCCCTGCGTTGCCATCATCAAAATTTTGCCAGCACAGAAGATACGGAGTGGCTGGCAGCCTGAGTTGCTAAATTGTACCGTATTCTCATCCTCAGCTTGGAGTAAAGCATGAGAGACAGCAACAAAAAAAGCCCCTCGAAAGAGGGGCTTGCTACTCAGTTATCACTTTTCAGTCAGTTTGTGCTTAGTCGAGCTTTGGACCCGCGGCGACCAGTGCTTTACCTTCGGCGTTATCAGTGTATTTGTCGAAGTTGTTGATAAAGCGTGTTGCCAAGTCTTTGGCTTTGCTTTCCCACTGCAGTGGGTCAACATAAGTATCACGTGGGTCGAGGATCATAGGATCAACGCCGGGTAGTGCGGTTGGCACTTGCAGATTAAAGATTGGGATATGTTTGGTTTCTGCATTTTCGATCGAACCATCCAAAATCGCATCGATGATACCGCGCGTATCTTTAATTGAGATACGTTTGCCACTGCCGTTCCAACCTGTGTTGACCAGATACGCTTCCGCGCCCGCCGCTTCCATACGTTTTACCAGCACTTCTGCATATTGAGTTGGGTGCAGAGTGAGGAACGCTGCGCCAAAACAGGCGGAGAAGGTTGGGGTAGGTTCAGTAATGCCACGCTCAGTACCCGCCAGTTTAGCCGTAAAGCCAGACAAGAAATGGTACTTAGTTTGCTCAGGAGTGAGTTTGGATACGGGAGGCAATACGCCAAACGCATCGGCAGACAGGAAGATCACTTTAGTTGCATGACCGCCTTTGGAAATCGGTTTTACGATGTTATCGATGTGGTAGATAGGGTAAGAAACACGGGTGTTCTCAGTTTTTGAACCATCATCAAAATCAATCGAGCCATCGCTACGAACGGTCACGTTTTCCAGTAAAGCATCACGGCGGATCGCGTTATAGATATCCGGCTCTGCTTCTTTCGACAACTTGATGGTTTTTGCGTAGCAGCCACCTTCAAAATTGAACACGCCATCATCATCCCAGCCATGCTCATCGTCACCGATTAACGCACGTTTTGGATCGGTGGATAGGGTCGTTTTGCCCGTACCAGAAAGACCGAAGAAGATCGCGACATCACCCGCTTTACCCATGTTGGCAGAGCAGTGCATAGAGGCGATGCCTTGCAGTGGCAGGAAGTAGTTCATCATCGCGAACATGCCTTTTTTCATCTCGCCGCCGTACCAAGTACCGCCGATGAGCTGCATGCGCTCGGTCAGGTTAAACACAGTGAAGTTTTCTGAGTTCAGACCGTGCTCTTTCCACTTCGCATTAGTGCATTTTGCGCCGTTCATTACGACAAAGTCTGGTTTAAAGTGCGCCAGCTCTTCTTCGCTTGGGCGAATGAACATGTTTTTCACAAAGTGCGCTTGCCATGCCACTTCCGTGATGAAGCGAACACTTAGGCGAGTATCGGCGTTGGCACCACAGTAGCCATCCAATACAAATACGCGTTTACCTGAAAGCTGCTTGGTCACCAAGGCTTTCAGATCATTCCAGACCCCTTGAGTAATGGGTTTGTTGTCGTTTTTCGCTTTGTCTGACGTCCACCACAGCGTATCGCGGGTGGTATCATCTTTAACGATAAACTTATCTTTAGGTGAGCGGCCAGTGAAGATGCCAGTATCAACCGCAACAGCACCCAATTCAGTGACCACACCGCGTTCATAACCTTCGAGGTCTGAACGGGTTTCTTCAGCGAATAACATTTCATAGCTCGGGTTACGAACCAGTTCAGTTACGCCGGTGATCCCATATTGGGCTAAGTCGATTTGTGCAGCCTTGGTATGTTCCATAACGGTCATAGGTGCTCCTTGTAGGATTTTGTAGGGATTTTGTAAGAATTTGTGTAATTGTTATCTATAGACCATGCTAGCAACGGACCAGAGACAAAACAGGGAGGCAGCTCAAATATTGCCCACCAAGTTTCTGTGGTTTTAGGTAACTCGTCACATATATTGGCATGGCTATTTTATCGTGCACGCAAACCTTTGCGCCAGTAGCACAAGATTAATACTTTGCGGAAATTAAGTATGGCGTACTGTTGTGTTTGGCGTTGATTTTATTGATTTTTTATAATGAAAAAGCCAGCGTTTAGCTGGCTTTTTGGCGGTTTTTACGTGCTTGTTAAACGTAGCGAATTAATGCAAGGTTGAATCGTTAGCTGATGAGGGTGCATACAATTCAGCAACTTGCGCTGCATCGAACGAGTAGGTGGTGCCACAATAATCGCAGTGAAGCGCCACGGCACCATCTTGAGCAAGGATGTCATTAATCTCTTCACGTGCGACTGTCATAATGGCGGCTGCGCTGCGTTCGCGTGAACAGCCACAACGGAAATTGACTGGTTGTGGTGTGAACAGTTGTACTTTCTCTTGGTTGTAAAGACGATACAGCAGCTCTTCTGCTGGTAGAGCAAACAACTCTTCGTTTTTGATAGTGTGAGTTAACTGCTCTAAATGCTCAAAATCGTCGGCTGAACCTTTACCATCAGGCATGATTTGCAGCAGCATGCCAGCAGCACAAGCTTTACCATCATGCTCGCCAACGCGGATCCACAAACGGGTCTTAAGTTGCTCAGAGCGTAGGAAGTAACCTTCCAGTACTTCAGTCAGAGTGTCACCTTCCAAGCCGACGACACCTTGATAGCGTTCGCCTTGCTTAGGTTCAATCGTGATGACCAGATGACCTTTACCGAGCATGTCATGTAGGTTGGCATTATCAGCAATATCGCCTTGCCAGCGAGCGACACCACGCACTTGTTGGTTGTTATCGCCGTTGATGACCACCAGAGATACTGGGCCATTGCCTTGCAGTTGCAGGGTGATCGATCCTTCAAACTTCAACGTGGCTGTCAACAGTGAGGTGGCGACCAGCAATTCACCGATTAAGTATTGTACGGCAGTGGGGTATTCCTGACTGGAAATCATCTGTTGGTAAGTGTCGTTCAGTTGAACCAACTCACCACGTACAGAAAGGTCTTCAAATAGATAGCGATGTAGCATGTTGTTCGCCATTGATTGTGTCGTCATAAGGAATTGTCCGGCTATTTACTGATGAATGAATTTGAGTAGATCTCGGCGCTGTTTCTTGTCAGGACGTCGATCCGGACTCGGGTTGAGTTGGCGCATAATGGCATTACGCTCACGCTTAGCGATGCTTTCAGCCGTTTCACGATAGAGCTGTTGTGCTTCAGGTGCTCCACGGCGTTGGTCTGAGATCTTTTCGATAATGACCGTTTTCTCGTCATGTCCCTGACGTAGCGTGATCTGTGCTCCAAGTTCTACCGATTTACTGGGTTTAGTGCGCTGGCCATTATAGTGGACTTTGCCCCCTTCGACCATATTTCGCGCGAGCGAGCGAGTTTTGTAAAATCTTGCTGCCCACAACCATTTATCCAGCCTTACGTCATCTGCACTGGAACTCATTGCCCGTTTTCCTCTCTAACCTTGTTACGTTTTGGCCAATTTTCTTGATTAACAATGGTGTTTGCGGGGCAGTTTTTCAAGCAAGTCGACAATTTAACGTTTGAGACGGATCTCTTAATAAGGCTTGTGCTATATTGCGATGCCTGCATAAAGTATTGAAAAACATCTGTACAGGCGAATTTGCGCAAAATGAAGCGTAAAAGTACAGAAAGGATTAACGTGGAAATTTATGGAATTTAAACAACTTCCTCCGTTGGCAACGTGGCCGCGTTTGATTAGCCAAAATGCTCAGCGGTGGCAAAAGCCGATCAGCGAAGGGTTAACGCTACTCTTATTGGTTGCTTCGGCTTGGACGCTGGGCAAGATGGTCTGGTTTATCTTGGCTGAGCAAACGCAAGTGCCGGCTTGGAGCCCCACGTTATCTGGGCTCAAAGCGGATCGTCAGCCACTCGACATCAGTGTATTACAAAAAGGCGAGCTGTTTGGCGTGTTTACTGAGCCGAAAGAAGCTCCCGCCGTTGAACAGCCTGTGGTGGTGGATGCACCGAAAACGCGCTTGAGTTTAGTGTTGTCTGGTGTGGTGGCGAGTAACGATGCGCAAAAAAGTTTGGCTGTTATCGCCAATCGTGGTGTGCAAGCGACGTATGGCATTAATGAGGTGATTGAAGGTACCCAAGCCAAGCTGAAAGCCGTGATGCCAGATAGAGTCATCATCAGCAACTCAGGACGTGATGAAACTTTGATGCTCGAAGGATTGGACTATTCCGCCCCCTCCGCGACTCCGGTGGCCAATACCGTACGCCCAACTTCTAATCAACCTAACGCTGCGCCGCAGTTTGAAGGAAAAGTGGATGCAATTCGTGAAGCAATCGCACGAAATCCGCAGGAAATTTTTCAATACGTACGCCTATCTCAGGTAAAACGCGATGACAAAGTACTCGGTTATCGCGTCAGTCCCGGTAAAGATCCGGTTCTGTTTGAATCAATAGGCTTACAAGATGGCGATATGGCAGTGGCGCTGAATGGCCTAGATCTGACCGATCCCAATGTGATGAACACCCTATTTCAGTCGATGAATGACATGACTGAAATGAATCTGACCGTTGAACGTGATGGTCAACAACATGATGTATATATTCAATTTTAACGCTAAGGCGAGTAACGACGCCTTAGTGAGGCAAGGGAGTTCCCAGTGAAATTTTGGCTGAAAAAAAGTTCATGGCTGTTGGCGGGCAGTTTGCTGTCTTCCCCTCTAGCGATGGCAAACGAGTTTAGCGCCAGCTTTAAAGGCACCGACATTCAAGAATTTATCAATATTGTGGGACGCAATCTTGAGAAAACCATCATTGTCGACCCTTCGGTGCGCGGCAAAGTCGATGTGCGCAGTTTTGATACCTTAAACGAAGAGCAATATTACAGTTTCTTCCTCAGTGTGCTCGAAGTGTACGGTTTCGCCGTCGTTGAAATGGATAATGGCGTACTGAAAGTCATCAAATCGAAAGATGCAAAGACCTCAGCCATTCCGGTGTTGAGTGGTGAAGAGCGCGCCAATGGCGATGAAGTCATTACCCAAGTGGTCGCGGTAAAAAACGTTTCCGTACGTGAGTTGTCCCCTTTGCTGCGCCAACTGATTGATAACGCAGGAGCGGGTAACGTAGTGCACTACGATCCGGCGAACATCATTTTGATCACGGGGCGAGCTGCGGTAGTGAACCGTTTAGCGGAAATTATTCGTCGCGTTGACCAAGCCGGTGACAAAGAGATTGAAGTGGTTGAGCTTAATAATGCATCGGCTGCTGAAATGGTGCGGATTGTTGAAGCGCTCAACAAAACGACAGACGCGCAAAACACACCTGAATTCTTAAAGCCCAAGTTTGTGGCAGACGAGCGGACCAACTCGATTTTGATTTCTGGCGATCCGAAAGTGCGTGAGCGCCTCAAGCGTCTGATCAATCAGTTGGATGTCGAGATGGCGGCCAAAGGCAATAACCGCGTGGTGTATTTGAAATACGCCAAAGCCGAAGATCTGGTCGAAGTACTGAAAGGGGTGTCTGAGAACCTGCAAGCGGAAAAAGGCACCGGGCAGCCGACCACTTCAAAACGTAATGAAGTGATGATTGCCGCGCACGCTGATACCAACTCGTTAGTGCTGACTGCGCCGCAAGACATTATGAATGCGATGCTGGAAGTGATTGGTCAGCTAGATATTCGCCGCGCGCAAGTGTTGATTGAAGCGCTGATTGTCGAAATGGCAGAGGGCGATGGGATCAACCTTGGTGTGCAGTGGGGCTCGCTGGAAAGTGGTTCAGTCATCCAATATGGCAACACTGGCGCGTCGATTGGCAATGTGATGATCGGCCTTGAAGAAGCCAAAGACACCACGGAGAAAAAACCGATCCGTAATAGTGAAACGGGTGAGATCAAATACTACGAAGAGACCACCACCAAAGGCGATTACTCGAAGTTGGCATCCGCGTTGTCGGGTTTGCAAGGTGCTGCGGTCAGCATCGCGCTGGGCGACTGGACGGCCTTAATCAACGCGGTCTCTAATGATTCCAGCTCGAATATTTTGTCATCACCCAGCATTACGGTGATGGATAACGGTGAAGCCTCCTTCATTGTTGGTGAAGAGGTTCCTGTTATTACCGGTTCTTCCGCTGGCTCCAATAACGATAACCCATTCCAAACCGTGGATCGTAAAGAAGTCGGTATCAAGCTCAAAGTGGTGCCGCAGATCAACGAAGGCAACTCAGTCCAGCTCAAGATTGAGCAAGAAGTCTCAAACGTGTTGGGTGCCAATGGTGCGGTAGACGTGCGTTTTGCTAAGCGTCAGCTCAACACTTCTGTGATGGTGCAAGATGGGCAGATGTTGGTGCTCGGCGGTTTGATTGATGAGCGAGCTCTCGAGAGTGAATCGAAAGTCCCGCTCCTGGGGGATATTCCTCTGCTGGGTCAACTGTTCCGCTCAACCAGCTCGCAAGTGGAAAAGAAAAACCTGATGGTGTTTATCAAGCCGACCATTATTCGTGATGGCATGACGGCCGATGGCATCACCCAACGTAAATACAACTACATCCGCGCCGAGCAACTGTTCCGCGCCGAAAAAGGTTTACGTCTGCTGGATGATGCTAGCGTGCCTGTGTTGCCGAAATTTGGCGATGACCGCCGCCATTCACCTGAAATTCAAGCCTTTATTGAGCAGATGGAAGCCAAGCAATGACCGAAATGGTGATCTCTCCTGCTGAGCGGCAGTCGATTCGTCGACTGCCCTTTAGCTTCGCCAATCGCTTTAAGTTGTTGCTGGATTGGAATGAGGATTTCTCCCAAGCCAGCATTTACTACTTAGCGCCGTTGTCGATGGAGGCGCTCGTCGAAACCAAGCGGGTGGTTAAGCACGCTTTCCAACTGATTGAGCTCTCTCAAGCGGAGTTTGAAAGCAAGCTAACCCAAGTCTATCAGCGTGATTCTTCAGAAGCGCGTCAATTGATGGAAGACATTGGTGCCGACAGTGATGACTTCTTCTCACTGGCGGAAGAGCTGCCTCAAAACGAAGATTTGCTAGAAAGTGAAGATGATGCGCCGATCATCAAACTGATCAATGCCATGTTGGGCGAAGCGATCAAAGAAGGCGCGTCAGATATTCACATTGAAACTTTTGAAAAAACGCTGTCGATCCGTTTTCGAGTCGATGGCGTGCTGCGCGAAGTACTGGCACCCAGCCGCAAACTCTCATCGCTGCTCGTTTCACGGGTCAAGGTGATGGCCAAGCTCGACATTGCCGAAAAACGTGTGCCGCAAGATGGCCGTATTTCGCTGCGTATCGGTGGTCGCGCGGTCGATGTGCGGGTTTCAACCATGCCTTCATCACATGGTGAGCGAGTGGTAATGCGTTTGCTGGATAAAAACGCGACGCGCCTTGATCTGCACAGTTTGGGTATGACGGCACATAACCATGATAACTTCCGCCGTTTGATTAAGCGGCCGCATGGGATCATTCTGGTGACTGGCCCAACCGGCTCGGGTAAATCGACCACCTTGTACGCGGGTTTGCAAGAGCTCAACAGTAGTGAGCGCAATATTTTAACCGTAGAAGATCCGATCGAATTTGATATTGATGGTATCGGTCAGACCCAAGTCAACCCAAGGGTAGACATGACCTTCGCGCGGGGGCTACGTGCTATTTTGCGTCAAGACCCGGATGTGGTGATGGTGGGGGAAATTCGTGATTTGGAAACGGCGCAAATTGCAGTGCAAGCCTCGCTAACCGGTCACTTAGTGATGTCGACTCTGCACACCAACACGGCCGTTGGGGCGGTGACTCGGCTGCGCGATATGGGCATCGAGCCTTTTTTGATCTCTTCTTCACTGCTCGGTGTTCTGGCTCAGCGCTTGGTGCGCACCTTATGCCCAGATTGCAAAGAACCTTACGAGGCGGACAAAGAGCAGCGCAAACTGTTTGATAGTAAGAAAAAAGAACCGCTGATCCTTTATCGAGCCACGGGCTGCCCTAAATGTAACCACAAAGGTTACCGTGGCCGAACCGGTATCCACGAGCTGCTGCTGGTGGATGACGCGTTGCAGGAGCTGATCCATAGCGAGGCGGGCGAACAGGCGATGGAGAAACACATTCGCGCGACCACGCCGAGCATTCGTGATGATGGTCTAGATAAGGTGCGCCAAGGCATTACTTCGCTAGAAGAAGTGATGCGGGTGACTAAGGAGTCCTAATGGCCGCGTTTGAATACAAAGCGCTGGATGCCAAAGGACGCCATAAAAAAGGCGTAATTGAGGGCGATAATGCACGTCAGGTGCGTCAGCGCCTGAAAGAGCAAGGCCTAGTGCCGATGGAAGTGGTGGAGACTCAAGTCAAAGCCGCACGCAGTCGCAGTCAAGGTTTTGCGTTTAAGCGCGGGATCAGTACGCCGGATCTGGCGCTGATCACTCGCCAATTATCGACCTTGGTGCAATCGGGTATGCCACTGGAAGAGTGTTTACGCGCGGTTGCCGAGCAGTCGGAAAAACCGCGAATTCGCACCATGTTGGTGGCGGTGCGCGCTAAAGTGACCGAAGGTTACACCCTCTCTGATAGTCTTGGCGATTATCCGCACGTGTTTGATGAGCTGTTTCGCTCTATGGTTGCGGCGGGCGAAAAGTCTGGCCACCTCGATTCCGTTCTCGAACGTTTAGCGGATTACGCCGAAAACCGCCAGAAAATGCGCTCGAAACTGCAACAGGCCATGATTTACCCTGTGGTGCTGGTGGTGTTTGCAGTCGGTATCGTGGCGTTTTTGTTGGCAGCGGTAGTACCGAAAATCGTGGGGCAGTTTGTGCAAATGGGGCAAGCCCTGCCGGCATCGACTCAGTTTCTGCTTGATGCCAGCGATTTCCTGCAACATTGGGGGATTTCGCTGCTGGTTGGTCTTTTGATGCTGATTTATCTGGTGCGCTGGTTGCTGACCAAGCCAGATATTCGTTTGCGTTGGGATCGCCGAGTGATTTCCTTGCCTGTGATTGGCAAGATTGCGCGCGGTCTGAATACTGCGCGCTTTGCGCGTACGCTGTCGATCTGTACCTCAAGTGCAATCCCGATTCTGGATGGTATGCGCGTTGCGGTAGATGTGATGACCAATCAGTTTGTGAAACAGCAAGTGTTGGCTGCGGCCGAAAACGTACGCGAAGGCTCTAGCCTGCGCAAAGCGCTAGAGCAGACCAAGCTCTTTCCTCCCATGATGCTGCACATGATTGCCAGTGGTGAGCAGAGTGGAGAATTGGAAGGCATGTTGACGCGCGCTGCGGATAACCAAGACAACAGTTTTGAATCAACGGTCAACATCGCGCTTGGCATTTTTACCCCGGCCTTGATTGCCTTGATGGCGGGGATGGTGCTGTTTATTGTGATGGCGACCCTGATGCCGATTTTGGAAATGAATAACTTAATGAGTCGTTAAGTCGTCACGCGCGGCGAAAACGACATAGTGTGGAGTAACTATGAAAAAAATGCGTAAACAAACGGGCTTTACCCTGCTCGAAGTAATGGTGGTTGTGGTGATTTTGGGCATTCTGGCCAGCTTTGTTGTCCCCAACCTCTTGGGTAACAAAGAGAAAGCGGATCAACAGAAAGCGGTGACCGATATCGTTGCGCTGGAAAATGCGTTGGATATGTACAAGCTCGACAACAGCGTTTACCCGACGACCGATCAAGGTTTGGAAGCGTTAGTGACTAAGCCAAACAATCCAGAGCCGCGTAACTATCGCGAAGGTGGTTACATCAAGCGTCTGCCTAAAGATCCTTGGGGTAACGACTACCAATACTTGAGCCCAGGCGATAAAGGTACGATTGACGTGTTCACCTTAGGTGCGGACGGTCAAGAAGGTGGCGAAGGTACCGGTGCCGATATCGGTAACTGGAATATCCAAGATTTTCAATAAGCTTGGCTAAGCAGCGGTAACAGACGAAACCTTATGACAGCGACACGCGGTTTTACTTTGTTGGAAATTTTGCTGGTGCTGGTGCTGGTTTCGGTCAGTGCGGTGGCGGTCATCGCCACCTTTCCGGTTTCCGTGAAAGATGAAGCCAAAATCAGTGCGCAGAGTTTTTATCAGCGTCTGTTGCTGCTCAATGAGGAAGCGATTCTCAGCGGGCAAGATTTTGGCGTGCGGATCGATGTCGATACGCGCCGTCTCACTTTTTTGCAACTGACCGCCGACCAAGGCTGGCAAAAGTGGCAAAACGACAAGATGACCAACCAAACCACCCTTAAAGAAGGGTTACAGCTCGACTTTGAACTCGGTGGTGGCGCTTGGCAAAAAGACGATCGTCTGTTTAATCCCGGCTCTCTGTTTGATGAAGAGATGTTTGCCGATGAGAAAAAAGAGCAAAAGCAGGAACCGGCTCCGCAACTGTTTGTGCTATCGAGTGGCGAAGTGACCCCATTTACGCTGAGCATTTTCCCTAAAGGGCAGGAGCCCGATGAGCAGTGGCGAGTGACCGCGCAAGAAAATGGCACTCTGCGTCTACTGGCTCCGGGAGAAAGTGATGAAGAGTAAACGCGGTTTTACTTTGCTTGAAGTGCTGGTCGCGCTGGCAATTTTTGCTACCGCGGCGATCAGTGTGATCCGCTCGGTCAGTCAACACATCAATACGGTCAATTATCTTGAAGAGAAGATGTTTGCGGCCATGGTCGTGGATAACCAAATGGCGCAAGTGATGCTCAATCCGCAATCTTTAGCGGCGCGTGAGGGAAGTGAGCAGATGGCCGGACGGACTTGGTACTGGAAGCTGAGTCCAGTCAAAACCGCCGACAATCTGCTCAAAGCCTTTGATGTCAGTGTCGCCACAGAAAAAGGCGCGACCCCAGTCGTGACGGTGCGCAGCTATGTGGCGAACTAACCAAGCATCCTCTCGCCAGAATATGGCGGGCTTTACTTTGATTGAAGTGTTGGTGGCGATTGCGATTTTCGCGAGCTTGAGTGTGGGCGCCTATCAGGTGCTCAATCAAGTCCAACGCAGCAATGAAATTTCTGCCGAGCGCACCGCGCGTTTGGCTGAATTGCAACGCGCCATGGTGATCATGGATGCCGATTTTCGGCAGATGGCTCTGCGCCAATTTCGTACCGATGGCGAAGCGCCGAGCGAGCAAATCCTACAATGGAAAGAATCGCTGCTCGATTCGGATCAGCACGGTTTGTTGTTTGTACGCTTGGGTTGGCATAACCCACAGCAACAATTTCCACGCGGTGAAGTGGCGAAAGTCGGTTACCGCCTGTTTGAAAACCGCTTAGAGCGGGTCTGGTGGCGCTATCCAGATACTCCAGCGGGGCAGCAAGGGCTGATCTCTCCGCTGTTAACTGGGGTGGAAGATTGGACAGTACAGTTTTATTTGCAAGGTGAATGGAGTAAGGAGTGGGTGCCCACTAACGCCTTGCCTGAAGCCGTGAAAGTGACCTTGCGCCTAAAAGATTACGGTGAGATTGAGCGGATATACCTTACAGGGGGCGGCTCACTCAATATGACGCAAGAGAGTGTTGAAAATGCGGGCTAAACAGCGCGGCGTGGCGTTAATTGTGATTCTGCTCCTGCTGGCGGTGATGGTCTCGATTGCTGCGACCATGGCCGAACGTCTGTTTAGCCAGTTTCAGCGTGCCACGCATCAGCTCAACTATCAGCAGGCTTATTGGTACAGTCTTGGCGTCGAAGCGCTAGCCAAAAAAGGCATTGAGCAGAGCTACCAAGACAGTGAAACCATCAATTTGAGCCAGCCTTGGGCTTTGAAAGAGCAAACCTATCCGCTCGATTACGGACAGGTGCGCGGCAAAATCCGCGATATGCAAGCTTGCTTTAATCTCAATGCACTCGCGGGGGTAAAGCTCACGCCAGACAGCGTGAAAAAACCGTATTTGCTGACGGTGCTGCAAGCGCTGCTTGAAGGGCTGGAAGTGGAGAGTTATCAAGCGGAAGTGATTGCCGATTCGACGTTAGAGTTTATTGATAAAGATGACTCTGTACGCACCGCTTATGGGGTGGAAGACAGTTACTATGAATCGATGATCCCGGCCTATATGGCGGCGGATACTTGGTTGGCCGATGCGAGCGAGTGGCGTGCTGTACAACAGGTGGGGGGGGAAACGATGAATAAAGCCTTACCTTATGTGTGTGCGTTGCCAACCGATCAATGGCGCTTGAATGTGAACACGTTACCCGCTGAGCAAGCGGCACTGCTGGCGGCCATGTTTAGCCCAACATTGAGTACGGAAAGCGCAAAAACCTTGCTCGAAGGGCGACCTTTCGATGGTTGGGCGAGTGTGGATGATTTTCTTGCCCAATCGGCACTCACCGGAGTGGATAACGCGGTGCGTGAGGAAGCGAAGAAATACCTCAGTGTAGATAGCCATTATTTTGAATTAGATGCACAGGTGCTGGTCGATACGTCTCGCGTGCGGATCCGCAGCCTGTTTTACAGTAACGATAAGAAAACTGCGACGGTGATACGCCGCCGCTTTGGAGGGATCAGTGAGCGAGTTTCTGACCGTTCGACTGAGTAGTCAAAAAGAGGCCGATATCCCTTGGCTGGTTTGGTCTGCCGAGCAGCAAGAAGTGATTGCCAGCGGTCAAGTGGCTGGCTGGGAAGCCTTGCATGAAATTGAGCCTTATGCCGATCAGCGCAGCGTAGTGGTATTACTGGCGGCGAGTGATTTGATTTTAACGTCAGTGGAGATCCCGCCCGGCGCTTCTCGTCAGCTTGAAAATATGCTGCCGTATTTGTTAGAAGATGAAATCGCCCAAGATGTGGAAGATGTGCACTTTTGTGTGCTGAGTAAAGGACGAGAAACGGCGGATGTGGTCGGTGTCGATCGTCTTTGGCTGCGCGCTTGTCTAGATCATCTCAAAGCGTGCGGTTTTGATGTGAAGCGCGTATTGCCTGATGTACTGGCGATCCCTCGCCCAGAGCACGGTTTAGCCGCCCTGCAATTGGGTGATGAGTGGTTAGTGCGTAAAAGCACTACGCAAGGGATGGCAGTGGACGCGCAGTGGTTAAGCTTACTGGCCGCTTCCGATTGGGTGCAGAATGAGAGTGAGTATTTGCCTTTACAAGCGCTCACGCCGCTTCCTGAGCTGAGCTTAGCCGAAACCCAAGTGTGGCGTTATGAGCCGAGCGGTTTAGTCATGCAACTGCTGACTCAGGAGGCGTTAACCAGCAAGTTCAACTTGCTGACGGGGAGTTTTAAACTCAAGTCTTCTTGGCTGCGGTATTGGCAAATATGGCGCAAAGTGGCGATCGCTGCTGGGCTATTTGTCGCGGTTTCAATCAGTTATTCGCTGTTTCAGGCACATCAATACGAAGCACAAGCGGACGCTTACCGTGCGGAAAGTGAGCGGATTTTCCGCAGTATCTTCCCTGATAAACAGAAAATCCCGACCGTGACTTATTTGAAAAGACAGATGAGTGATGAGATGGCGCGTTTATCTGGCGGTGCCAGTGTGGGCAGCGTTTTGAAGTGGCTAAGCCCGTTGCCTGAGGCTTTGAAAGGGGTCAATCTACAACTGCAAAGCATCAAATTTGACAGTAACCGTAGTGAGATTCGCCTAGAAGCGACCAGCCGTGATTTCCAAAGTTTTGAACAAGCTCGTACTCAGCTTGAGCAGTATTTTGCTGTTGAACAGGGGCAGCTCAATAAAAATGGCGAGCAAGTGTTTGGCGTGTTTGTGGTGAAGCCCAAGTAAGGAGAAATGATGAAAGAATTATTGGCTCCTGTGCAGGCTTGGTGGCGAAGTGTCACCCCTCGTGAGCAAAAGATGGTAATGGGCATGGGCGTGCTGACGGTACTCGCTATCGTTTATTGGGGCATATGGCAGCCTTTGAGTGAGCGTACCGCCCAAGCTCAAGCACGATTACAAACCGAAAAACAGCTACTGAGTTGGGTGAGTGAAAACGCCAACGACATCGTAACGCTCCGTGCGCAAGGGGGCAGTGATGCGCCAAGCGATCAACCACTCAATCAGGTGATCACTAACTCGACGCGTCAGTTCAATATTGAGCTGATCCGCGTGCAGCCGCGCGGTGAAATGATGCAGGTCTGGATCCAACCGCTACCGTTTTCGCAATTGGTCTCATGGATTGCGTATTTGCAAGAGCGCCAAGGGGTGAGCGTGGATGCGATGGATATTGACCGTGGTAAAGTGAACGGCGTTGTGGAAGTGAAACGTCTGCAACTGAAGCGTGGAGGCTGATATGAAGCGTGCTGTTGGCTATGGTCTGTTATTTTCCACCGTGTTAATCACCAGCGTGGTCGTGCATTTGCCTGCCCAAGTGGCGCTTAGCCCGCTGCCTCTGCCTGAAGGTTTAGAACTCACCGGCATAGAGGGCTCTCTGTGGCAAGGTCAAGCCGCGCAAGTTCGTTGGCAAGGCATGAACCTAGGCGATCTCAACTGGGATCTCCACCTCTCGGCGTTACTGTTGGGGAAGTTGGAGGCGGATATCCGCTTTGGCCGCGGTAGCAGCACACAACTAAGAGGGAAAGGTGTCGTGGGGATCGGTTTGAGTGGTCCCTATGCCGATGATTTTTTACTCTCCTTACCGGCTGCGCAAGCCATTACTTGGCTACCGCTACCCGTACCACTGATGGCGCAAGGGCAGTTGGAGATGGCTGTCAAACAGTACCGCTTTGGTGAGCCTTACTGCCAGCAAGCCGAAGGCAGCTTAGCTTGGTCAGCTGCGCAGCTAGAATCGCCGCTTGGTGCGCTGCAGCTTGGTACTGTCGTGTCGGATTTTACTTGCCAAGAGAGCGTTGTGACCCTGAAAGGTGGCCAAAAAACCGCGCAGGTGAGCAGTGAATTTAACCTCAGTTTACAGCCGGACAATCGCTATCAAGCGCAAGCGTGGTTTAAACCAGAAGCGGAATTTCCTGAGAGTTTAAAGGAGCAGTTGAGCTGGCTACCGCAGCCTGATGGGCAAGGTCGCTATCCGTTCAATCAACAAGGTCAGCTCTAGGATGTGTTATCTCATTCATTTCAAGCCCAACTGGGCGTGAAATTTTATCGGCTAGTCTTTGATTTTTAAGATCTCATTCCAAGGTAAATCCGCATCACCGAGCACGATGAAGTTCGGGTTTTCCAAGGTTTCCCGCTCATTGTACGAGAGGGGCGATAATTGAGTGCTCAGAATGCGCCCACCCGCTTCTTCGACAATGCACTGGGTTGCGGCGGTATCCCATTCGCCAGTTGGACCAAGGCGCAGATAGCAATCTACTGCACCTTCTGCCACTAAGCAGGCTTTCAGTGCTGCAGAGCCCAGTGGCACCAAGTCATAATTCCAAGCACTGCTTAAACGGCGCGTGATCTTGTTGATGTCTTGGCGACGGCTGATGGCAATCGCGATCGAGCTGCTCGGCAGCTCATGTTTGTGAGTCTGAATTTTGAGGCTCTGCGCCATGTCGGGGATCTTCCACGCCCCTTTGCCTGCGTAAGCGTAGTAAGTCACACCAGAAACGGGGCCATACACCACTCCCATCACCGGATGGTTATTTTCCACGAGCGCAATGATGGTCGCGAAGTCGCCGCTACGTGCGATGAATTCTTGAGTGCCATCCAGCGGATCCACCAGCCAATAGCGCTGCCATGTTTCGCGAGTAGCAAGGTCGATATTCGCTTCTTCCTCCGAGAGGATCGGAATATCAGGGGTCAGCTCGCGCAACTGCTCACACAGAAACTTATGTGCGGCTAAATCGGCGCTGGTGACGGGCGTTGAATCACTTTTGGTGAAGGCTTCATAAGATTTATTTTGATAGATATCGAGGATAAGTTGCCCTGCCGCTCGCGCGATGTTAATGACATCCGGCAGTAGGTGCGAGAGATCCTGTGGTGTAGACATAGTGACTCCGAAGGCGCGCGATTCACGCCTGAAGAAAACGCAGAGCCAACAGCAAGGCTGTGATGCTGCGCGCTTCACAAAAATCGAGATGGGTCAGCAGATCTTCTGCTTGTGCTAAAGGCCAGCGAATGATCTCCAACGGCTCTGGCTCATCCCCCTCTAATTGCTCTGAGTATAGATCCTGAGCAACAAAAAGAACCATTTTGCTCGAGAAGTAAGAGGGAGCCAGCACCACCTCTTTGAGTGGGGTTAACTGGTGCGCGCCAAAACCAATTTCTTCTTTTAACTCACGATTGGCCGCTTGTTCAGCAGTTTCACCATGATCGACCAAGCCCTTTGGAAAGCCTAATTCGTAACGCTCCGTTCCGGCGGCGTATTCGCGCACGAGGAGTAAATCACCTTGCGCGGTGACAGGCACCATCATCACCGCATGGCGGCCACTCGGCTTCATGCGTTCATAGGTTCTTTGTTCACCGTTTGAGAAACGCAGATCCAAAGCTTCAATAGTAAACAGACGCGATTTGGCGACCGTTTCACGATCCAGAATTTCTGGTAAAGATTTGGATGACATACGCAGACTCCTGAGCAAAAAAGTTTTCTTAATATATGAGAAATAATCGCAGTTTGAAACGCTCAATATGCAGACACCAATAAAAAAGCTGATGCGGAGACATCAGCTTCAAATCAAATAGGAAGGTTATGCAGATTGAGCGTTAGTAGTAAGAGTGCTCACCGCGATCGTGCTCGGTGGAGTCACGTACCGCAGTCAGTTCACCGGCAAATTGAGCCAGCAGCTCTTTCTCAATGCCTTCTTTAAGCGTAACGTCGACCATAGAGCAGCCGTTACAGCCACCGCCAAATTGCACCAGAGCCACACCATCATCCGAAATGCTGATCAGACGAACGTGGCCACCATGGCCGGCCAATTGAGGGTTGACTTGGGTTTGCAGGGCGTATTCTACGCGCTCCATCAGCGAGGCATCGTCCGAAACTTTGCGCATTTTCGCGTTAGGGGCTTTCAGGGTCAGTTGTGAACCCATTTTGTCGGTGACAAAGTCAATCACCGCCTCTTCCAAAAAGGGCAAGCTAAGTTCATCAACATAGGCAGAAAAGCCACTGAAAGGGTATTCCGTATCAGTCGCTTCTACCGCTTCCGGTGGGCAGTAAGAGACGCCACACTCGGCATTTGGGGTGCCAGGGTTAACCACAAACACACGAATATTGGTGCCTTCAGGCTGCTGAGCCAGCAGCTTAGCGAAGTGAGATTGGGCAGATTCAGTAATAGTAATTGGATTTGACACGACGAATACCTGAGTAAAAGAATAGGTTATTGCTCACCATTCTACTCCTGAGTTAGCGATGATCCAGCCCTTTTGCGTTAAAAAACGTCAACCGTGGCTATCTTTCGGCTCGGGAGTGCGGCATATGCAGTAAATATCAATGCTTTGCACACCGACATCAAGCAGTAAATCACATAAATGTCGGATCGTACTGCCTGTGGTCACCACATCGTCCACAATCGCAACATGTGGTTGGTTTGGCGGATGATTCAGCACAAACGCATCGCGTAGGTTGTGTATGCGCTGCGCCTTGCTGAGTCCTTGTTGATGCGGTGTGGCTCGGCGACGTGCAAAGAGTTGGTGGTCATATTCAATGTTCAGCACATCGGCTAATTCGCGCGCCAGCAGATCGCTTTGATTAAAGCCGCGTAGCCAACGTCGCCTCCAATGCAGCGGTACACTGCACAGTAACGGGGCTGGCTCATTAATCTGGGTGGTGAGCAGCTTAGCCAAGCGCGGCGCTTGCCAAAACTGGCGTTGGTATTTGAGTTGATGCACCGCATCACTGAGTGGAAAGCGGTAATCGCCGACACACATCAGTTTTCGCCACGGCGGAGGCTGACTCAAACACTGCCCGCACTGGTCAACTGGGGTAAGAGTCGGTAAACCGCAGCGTGCGCAGCGATAGCCGTGCTCAAGCCAAGCTTGGCAGGCAGAGCAGACGCCAAACGGCGAATTTGTATCGAGTGCCAGTCGGCAGAGATGACATTCCGGGGTGAGCAGCGGTGCAGTAGTTTTTCTGAGCCAATGGGTTAACATAGCGAGCCAAGAATCAAGGTAATGTGCTTCATCTTGCCAATTGGCAGAGTGGATGAAGATGGAAATAGACGGAGAAACTGTGACCATGGCGTTGTATTGGCAAGTCAGTGGACAAGGGCAAGATCTGGTATTGGTACATGGCTGGGGCATGAATGGCGCGGTGTGGCAGCAAACGGCGGAAGCCTTAAGTGACCACTTTCAAGTACATGTGGTGGACTTACCCGGTTATGGTCATAGTGCCGAACAACATGCTGCGAGCTTAGAAGAGATTGCTCAAGCCTTGCTAGAGAATGCACCGCGCAACGCCATTTGGGTGGGCTGGTCACTGGGCGGCTTAGTCGCCACGCACATGGCGCTGCATCATTCAGACTATGTCAGCAAATTGGTGACAGTCGCTTCTTCGCCTAAATTTGCGGCGCAGGGAAACTGGCGTGGTATTCAACCGGATGTGCTGACCGCGTTTACCGATCAGCTGGTGGCCGATTTTCAACTGACCATTGAGCGTTTTATGGCGCTGCAAGCCATGGGGAGCCCAAGTGCACGCCAAGATGTGAAAGCGCTTAAACAGGCGGTGCTGTCGCGCCCTATGCCTAATCCCCAATCATTGCTCGCGGGGCTGACGATGCTCGCCGAAGTCGATTTACGTGATGAGCTGCAACACATCAGTGTGCCCATGCTGCGTTTGTATGGTCGGTTGGATGGGTTAGTCCCCGCGAAAGTTGCTCGTGATTTGAACCATTTAGCGCCTTACAGTGAAGCGTTCATGTTTGACCAATCTTCTCATGCGCCGTTTATGACGGAGGCGGAGGCGTTTTGTCAGCAGCTTATCGAGTTTGCGACTCGTTAGATCCCCCCTTCCTACTTTAAGCTGTCACTCCAAGTCGTTTGGGGGAGTGTGAATTTTGTCGCGCTGACCAACATTTGACTCAATCATTTTCGGAACAGGTCGATAAATAGACTAACCCGGAGTGAAAGCCGAGGGTGGGCGAAGCTGAGGAGGTTTCGGCTATGCTAGTGTCACCGACCAATGTCAGTGTGCCGCTGATCGCCCCATCAGTGAACGTGCAAACGGAGCAGGCCGCACGCGACAATCGTGTTCGCGAGCCAGTGACGCCAACCGTACAACTGGCCAAATCGAACGCTGAACGTAAGATCAAAGAGGATGATAAGCGTCGCAAGCAACCATCGTGGGATCCAGCAGAACACCCACGTTATGATATCGGCGGCGAAGCGGAGGCGCAGACCTCCCATCACGATGAACCGAAAAGTGAGCTTGAGCGATTGTTTGATCTGCTCGCACTCGCTTCGTACAGCCAAGAGCAAGGCAAAGGTTATGCGATGCGTTTTCGCTTACCTAAGCACATCATTGATGCGGCGATAACAGAAGGCAAAATGGCGCGCCGGCGTGTCGTGATCAAATACCATTATGGTCACGCAGTGGCACCCAACACACCTTCAGACGTGATTGCGGTTTTGTAGGTGAGTTATCTCGCGCAATAAAAATCCCCACAGCTGTGGGGATTTTTTTATGCAGCCTAACGGTTACGTCATGATGATATGTGTCTATCGCTGGCTATTTCTTCGCTTTAGCGAAAGCGGCGGCGAACGCACCGCCCATGGCTCCGCCTAATGCATTGCCTTGTGGCTCATCACGGCGCGGAGCGCGACGCTCTTGCCCTGCGCGTGGCGCAGAGCTGCGCTGGCTGCGGTTATCTTGTCCCGGCTCATCGTTTAAGCGCATCGAAAGGGCGATACGCTTACGCTGTACATCCACTTCCATCACTTTGACTTTGACGATGTCACCGGCTTTAACCACTTCACGCGGATCCGAGATAAAGCGATCGGTCAGCGCAGAAATGTGCACTAAGCCATCTTGATGGACGCCGATATCCACGAACGCGCCAAAGTTGGCGACGTTCGAGACCACGCCTTCCAAAACCATACCCACTTCCAGATCCGACACCTCATGGATGCCTTCAGCAAAGGTTGCGGTTTTGAATTCCGGACGCGGGTCACGCCCCGGTTTATCCAGCTCCTTGATGATGTCGGTCACGGTGGGGACACCAAAGTTTTCATCGGTGTAATCGACCGCGCGCAGAGTGCGTAGGAACTCGGTATTGCCAATCAGCGCTTTCAGATCTTTGCTGTTCTTCTCAGCGATAGTTTTCACCACCGGATACGCTTCTGGGTGCACCGCTGAAGCGTCGAGCGGGTTTTTGCCATCCATAATGCGCAGGAAGCCGGCACACTGTTCAAACGCTTTAGGCCCCAAACGCGGCACTTTTTTCAGTGCGCTGCGCGACTCAAAACGACCGTTTTCATCACGATAATCCACAATGTTTTGCGCGAGTGCTGCAGACAAGCCCGCAACACGAGTCAGTAGCGCTGCCGAGGCGGTATTCACATCCACACCGACGGCGTTTACACAGTCCTCAACAATCGCATCCAGACGTTTCGCGAGCAGGGTTTGGCTCACATCGTGTTGATACTGGCCAACCCCGATCGATTTCGGGTCGATCTTCACTAATTCTGCGAGTGGGTCTTGCAGACGACGCGCGATAGAGACTGCGCCACGCAGTGACACATCCAGATTCGGGAACTCTTTCGCCGCCAGTTCTGAAGCCGAATAGACCGATGCTCCCGCTTCGCTGACCATGATCTTTTGTACTTTGAGGTTGCCGCGCTTGATTAAATCCGCCGCAAAAGCATCGGTTTCACGCGACGCCGTACCATTACCAATCGCAATCAGATCCACGTTGAACTTTTTCACCAGCAGAGCGATGGACTGCATAGCTCGATCGTACTGATGCTGTGGTGCATGTGGGTAAATGGTGTCAGTTGCCAGCACTTTACCGGTTGCATCAACCACGGCGACTTTACAGCCAGTGCGCAGACCCGGATCGAGGCCTAATGTCGCACGAGGGCCAGCCGGTGCCGCCATCAGCAGATCTTTTAAGTTGGTGGCGAAGACTTCAATCGCTTCGATTTCCGCGCGCTCTTTCATCGCGCTCATCAGTTCGGTTTCCATGTGCATGGAGATTTTTATTTTCCATGCCCAACTGATCACCTGCTTGCGCCACGCATCGGCCGTTGCTTGGCTCAAATGAATGCCGTAATGCTCGGCAATCAGAGTTTCGCAGTAAGATTGGCGCGCACTCTCTTCCAATTCAGGATCGGCATTCAACGTCAGGGTTAAGAAGCCCTCATTACGGCCACGCAGCATAGCCAATGCGCGATGCGAAGGTGCTTTGCTGATCGGTTCGCGGTGATCAAAGTAATCTTTAAATTTCTCGCCTGCTTGCTCCTTGCCTTCGACCACGCGCGACACAATTTCCGCGTTGCGATTGAGATGTTGGCGGATTTTTTCCAGTAGGTTGGCATCTTCCGCGATGCGTTCCATCACGATAGCGCGTGCACCATCCAGTGCGGCTTTGCTGTCGGCGACGCCTTTCTCGGCATTAATGTATTTTGCTGCTTCGCTTTCAGGGTCAGTGTTAGGCTGCGTCCAGAGTGTATCGGCCAGCGGCTCAAGACCCGCTTCAATCGCGATTTGGCCTTTGGTGCGGCGTTTCGGTTTGTAAGGCAGATAGAGATCTTCAAGGCGGTTTTTGCTGTCGGCACTTAAAATCGCCTGCTCCAGCTCAGGGGTGAGTTTGCCTTGTTCTTGAATCGATTTGAGGATGGTTTGGCGACGGTCATCCATCTCACGCAGATAGGCAAGACGGCTATCTAAGTTGCGCAGTTGGGTATCATCCAATCCTCCCGTCACCTCTTTACGGTAACGGGCGATAAAAGGAACGGTATTGCCATCGTCGATCAGGGTGACGGCAGCGATAACTTGCTCAGGGCGAACATTCAGTTCTTGAGCAATCTGGTGGCAGATAGCTTTGCTCATCCGTGGTGGTCTCTTTTTGACATTTTCGGTTTATATGGGGGCAGTTACGCCTGACTCCAGCTCAAAGCTCGAATGGACGAGGAGTTTGAGCCATGGATCACGCTCTGCGCGCAGCAGGCGGCTATTAATACCATGTCTACCGCTGGCTTTTGAGAGCTTTCAGTCAAATCTTTTGCCCTGACTGGCAAAGCGCGCGAAAAATCGGTACTTTTCGCGCAACCCTATTTTGTTGAGAATCCCGTGTGAAAACTAAGTTGATTACCCGAGCTGGCTATAACAAGCTCAAGCAAGAACTCGACTATTTATGGAAAGAACAACGTCCCGAGATCACCCAAAAAGTCTCTTGGGCGGCGAGCCTTGGCGATCGCTCAGAAAACGCTGATTACACCTATAACAAACGCCTGCTACGCCAGATTGATCGTCGTGTACGCTTCCTGAGTAAGTTGCTGCCAGAGCTGAAAATCGTTGATTATTCACCGCAGCAAGAAGGCAAAGTGTTTTTCGGTGCTTGGGTGGAAATTGAAAACGAAGCCGGAGAAGTGAAGAAGTTTCGCATTGTCGGCCCCGAAGAGATTTACGGCGATGCCAAAGATTACATCTCGATTGATTCCCCAATGGCGCGTGCGCTACTCAAAAAGCAAGTGGATGAAGAGTTTCAGGTGCACACCCCAACGGGCATGAAAGAGTGGTTTATCAATTCGATTGAGTACGAGAAAGGGGAGTGATTCCCCTTTTTCTTTTGTGTGCTGAGAGGTTAAAGGCGTAATTAACGCTTTTCCAGACTCAGTAGGTAGTTACGTAAGTTCACTCCGCGATTGGTGATGCCCAGCTTATTACGCAGACTATTGCGATGATTTTCGACCGTTTTCCGCGCCACATTGAGCGTGCTGGCGATCTCTTGGCTCGACATGCCACTGCGAATAAATTCAGCCACTTGCAGCTCGGATGGGGTCAAAACTTCCAGAAGACGACTGCTCATGCCGCTGTGGTCATCCAGCAAGTTTTCCATATTGGATTTGACGATTTCCAAGCACAGCTTGAGGCTGGGATCCTGCAACTGTTGCCAGCGCTTTTCGACTTCCGGCAAATGTTTATCGCGAATTTCCTGCTGCACATGCTCAGGAAGCTGAGTTTCTCCGGCCTGACTGAGCAGGTTGAGTGACTCGGAAAGCTCATGGATGATCTGATAATCCTGTTCGATCGCCGAGAGCTTCGGTTCAATAGGCTGTTTCTCTTTGGCCTCAATCTGTAGGCAGTAGATTAAGGGGTGTCCTGCATCACTCAGTTTGCACATGCTGAAGTGCAAATTGGCCACATCAAACTCCAGTGTTTCACGCTCATGGCGCAAAAAAGCACGAATTTGCGCGCTGTACATGGGGCCAACCAAGAACACCAAATCATCCAGACTTTCCAAGGTTAAGGTTGCGACAGGGTAGTTGCTGGCAACGATCTGCTCCTTGGCATCAAACGCGACAAAATAGATGTCATGCTGCGCGAGCAGTTGATGATACATACTGCTGGTCAGACTTATGCGTTGTACTTCAAGGGCGCTCATAAACCGAAATAGTCTCTGTGGGTGAGGGGACTTGGCAAATAATACCTATCTTTTACCTAGTCAGCATCTTTCTTTTTGCGCTTTGTGATTTTCACTCTGAGTGCTTGGGGTGTGATTCCATTCATCATGCTGATACTCCGCGTCCAAACAACAAAATGCTCAATTATTACTCAGGGTTGTGATTGTTATCACTTTGTGATCGTTTCATGTCGCGATCTTGATCGCACTAAATACCTACAAAATACCTATATTAATACTCACCTAATACCTAAATAAGGTGAAGAGAGATGAACAAACAAGCAATCGTTAATACCTGTCGAGTCGCAAGTATCAGTCTGTTAATGGCGTTAAGCAGCAATGCGCTGGCGGTGACAGAAACCAAAGGCCCTAAGGGGGAAGCGGCAACGCCGTATACCGATGTGGTGTTATCGACGGAACAAGAGCAGCAAGTGCGCGCGGCAGGTTATACCGCAGCGATTTTGATGCACAGTACGTCGGATTGGTCGAGCGCGTTGATTGAAGGTGCTAAGGACAAATTCGCCGATCTCAACATTAAAGTCGTGGCGGTGACCGATGCGGAATTTAATGCCAACAAACAAAAAACCGATGTAGAAACCACGATGGCCATGAAGCCGGATATTTTGATCTCCTTAGTGGTGGATCCGGTCTCCGGTGCTGCGGCATTTCGTCCGGCAGTGGAGCAAGGCAGTAAGTTAGTGCTGATCAGTAACCTGCCAAGTGGTTTTGAGCATGGCAAAGATTACGCCGGTATCGTGACCGACGATTTATCGCAAATGGGCAAAATCGCGGCGGATCTCATCGCGGATGCGGTGGATGAAAAAGGCAAAGTCGGTTTTATCTACCACGAAGCGAACTACTACGTGACCAATCAACGTGACCAAGCGGCATTGGCCAATTTGCAACAGAGTTACCCGAACATCGAAGTGGTCGCAAAACGCGGCATTGCTAACGCCAACGACGGCGAAGTCATCGCCTCGGCCATGATTACTCAATATCCTGACATTAAAGCGATTTATGCCCCTTGGGACAGCATTGCTGAAGGGGTGGTCGCGGCGACTCGCGCAGCAGGTCGTAAAGACATCAAAGTGATCACCATGGATTTAGGGGCAGCCAATGCGCTGGACATGGCTAAGCAACGTAATGTGGCGGGCATTGTGACTGACTTGCCTTATGACTTAGGCCAAACCTTGGCGCGCATGGGTGCATTAGCAAAGCTCGAACAACCCACACCACCATTTGTGACCGTAGGAGCGAGTGCGGTAACGCGTGACAACTTGTTGGAGGCTTGGCAGCAGGCTCTGCGTCGTCCTGCGCCAGAAGCGGTGCAAAAAGCGCTGAAGCAGTAAGTGTACCAGCGGTCTGCCAGATTACTGACAGACCGCGTTTGACTCAAGGCAGGGAGAGACGATGTGAGCAATGCAATTGAAGCCCGCGGCGTTAAAAAAGGGTTTGATGGTACTCCGGTTTTGAAAGGTGTCGATTTCACCTTAAAACAGGGGGAAGTCCATGCGCTAGTGGGGCAAAACGGAGCAGGGAAATCCACCCTAGTGAAGCTGATTAATGGTTTCCATGCTCGTGATGGTGGTGAAATTCGTCTCTTTGGGCAAGCGGTGACCTTTTCATCACCGAAAGCGGCGCAGGCGGCGGGGATTGCGATGGTTTATCAGGATCTCAGCCTCGTTCCGACGTTGAGCATCGCCGACAACATTTTTCTCAACCATCCAACCGCTCGCCGCAGTCTGATTTCTAACCGTGCTCGTGAGCGCCAATCCAAACCGCTGCTAGAGCTGTTGGGGGTTGAAATAGACCCAAGCCAACGAGTGGAAACACTGAGTTTGGGTGAGCAGCAATTGGTGGAAATTGCCAAGGCACTCGCGTTGGATGCCAAAATTCTCGTGCTCGATGAACCGACCGCTTCACTGTCTAACAACGAAATTAATGAACTGTTTCGAGTGATCGAAAAACTCAAAGCGAGTGGGATCAGCATCATCTACATCACGCACTATTTGGCGGATATTCTGCGGATTTGTGATGCAGTGACTGTGCTACGTGATGGTTATAGCGTGTTGGAAACGCCGACATCAAAAACCTCTGTCGATGCCTTGGTGGAAGCCATGCTCGGCAACAAACGTGATACTCAAATTGAGTGGCAGCGCCCGGCGATGGATGGACAAAAAACGCCGCTCCTTGAGCTGTGTGATGTGACCACCGAAGCATTAGAGGCGATTTCGCTCAAAGTGATGCCGGGACAAGTGGTGGGCTTGGCGGGCTTGCTCGGCAGTGGCCGCACGGAAATTTTGCAAGCCATCTACGGTTTAACCCCTTTAGTGAAGGGGGAAGTGCTGGTGGAGGGAAAACCAGTACAGATCCGCTCCCCGCGAGATGCGATTGAAAATGGCATCAATATGGTGCCGGAAGAGCGACGCTCTCAAGGATTAGTGCTCGATTTTTCGGTGTTCGATAACCTACTGATGGCCTCTTTTGATCGCATCTCCCACGCCTTGGTGATTGATAAACATCAAGGGCAAGACATTGTGGATACCGCGATTCGCCGCTTAGGTGTGAAAACTTCCGGCGCCTCGCAGGCGGTACGTTATCTCTCTGGGGGCAACCAGCAGAAAGTGGTGATTGGGAAGTGTTTATCTACTCAAGCCAAAGTGCTGCTGCTTGATGACCCGACTTTTGGCATCGATATCAATGCCAAATACGAAATTATGAAAATCGTGAACCAGTATGTGGAACAAGGCAATGGAGTGATTTTTGTCTCCAGTGAATACGCCGAAGTGGGCAGTTTTTGCGATGTGATTTATGTAGTGAATAAAGGCCGGATTGTGAAGCAAATCCAGGGACAACGAATGACAGAAGAGGAGTTGCTGGCGGCCGTCCAGTAATAAGGAAATCAGCTATGAGCGAAAAAACCATTCCCAAACCAACGCCAGTGGCAAAGGCAAAGCCGATTCAGTGGCGCGACTATATTATCTACTTTGTGTTTGTCGGCATCTTCATCTTCTTCTCGGTGATGTTGCACGATAAAGGCTTTTTGAGTTCGGTGAACTTAATGAACATCGCACGTCAAACGGCCACTATCGCAATCATGGCGGTGGGGATGACTTTTGTCCTCAGCGCGGCAGAAATTGATCTCTCTTTTGGTGCAACAGTAGCCTTGGCGGCCATCGTCTCCGCGCTGACCTTGCAAGAAACCGACAGCATTTTAATGGCGGTATCTGCCGCGTTACTGGTCGGCACTATGATTGGTTTTATCAACGGCATTTTTGTCACTCAAGTTGGCATTCCGTCTTTTCTCGTCACGTTAGGTACCACTGGCATCATTACGGGGATTGCCCGTTGGTCTACGTCTTTGCAATCCATCCCCATTGATAACGACACTTACGCTTTCATTTTCGGTTCTGGTGATATCGGCCCCTTCTCGGTGTTGTTTATCTGGACGTTATTGGTTGCGGCAGTGGGCGCTTTTGTGCTGCGTAATACCACTTTT